>JAVVPN010000001.1:0-23541 GCA_036655755.1 Bacteroidales bacterium
AAGCTGTCGTCGGTTTTGCCCGGCAATAGGCCCGATTGAAAGCCGTCGGGTTTTTCATAATCGTTTATATAAAACCGCTTCACTTCATTCCAGGCAATCTGATCCATGATTTCACGCGCGCTTCCGTTCATCCGTTCAAATATCGAACCGCCGCAGAAAAGGAAAAAGCGACTGTCCGAGAGCAGGTTCTCGGGATTGGCGAGCATGAAAACCTGCGCGATCATTGCTCCGATCGAATAGGCGAAAAAATCGATTCGGCATCCGGAGGCGCATAGGGGGTGGTCGCCGTTGCGAATCTGGCGCATCAGTTGCCACAGGTTAAAGAGCGTTTCGCGCCCCGACGTATAAATACGGAGCGGCGATGCACTCAGCCGATAGCTCAATGCTACATTGGCGAAGGTGGAGTTTTTAACGGAGGGATGTTGAAGCTTGCGCAACGCAACCCAGGGGAAATTCTCACGCGGCGAGCTCCAGGAAGAGGGGGTGCGGTTTATATGAAATGCAATCGGAAACAGCAGAACCGCCTTTCCTGTTTGTTGGCAAAGCGTTTTGGCCCAGGGTAGGTATTTATCCCAATTTCGCTCGTTGAGCCCGTGCAGTAGAATAATACATTCCTGTTCCTTCTTCTCTTTGCCCGTTATAAAAACGGGATAATCGAATTGTTTGTTTTCGAGGATGGTCGCGTCGGGCAATTTGCAATATTCCGAACCTGCCGGCACAAGTAACGAAAGTTCTTGCAACTCTCTGTTGCGCTCCTGCTCCTGAAAAAGCATCGGCACGATCTGCATTTTCGAATCCTCCAACTCAATTAACCGATTGTGGTGATATCGGTCTTTCAGATAATTTTTCAGCAAGTTTAAATCCATGGTCGTTTTAAATCAAAATCATGATACACAAGCATAACAAATCATCGGGCGTTTTAGTAATTGTTTGGGTTTTAGGGAACAGCGCAGGGATTGAATTCGGAATAGAGTGGCGAAATTTGCTATACGGGGACGATTGGTCAGCGCCCCAAAATCACAGAGAGAGGTGTGTTAATTAAAAATAATCAAAATCGGTGTATAATTGAAAAATTATATATCTTTGCCCCGCATTGGTTCACAACCCGACGGCTCGGGAAGTGATTAAAAGGGAATCAGGTGCGAATCCTGAACAGTCCCGCTGCTGTATGTTTCATACCAAACGTTGCAGACATTTACCTCATTGCCACTGAGAATAGCTTGACTATTCTTGGGAAGGCGTCTGCTTAACGGAAACGAGTCAGAAGACCTGCCGTGTATTTGTTTTAATAGCTTTCGAGGAAAGAGCTATGAAATCCCGGCAAAATCTATTGGCTTCCGCCTTCCTTTTTTGTCCTGTCCTTTTGTAACCTCCTCGCGGGCTATTTGGTATTATTATCAAGTACGCATTGTTATGTCACGCTCATTCGTTTTTTCATTTATATTTTTCCATACGATTGCCCTTTCGGCGCAATTGCGGCTCGACAGTACGCAGTTGATTCCGGAAGTGCTCGTCACCGCCGAGCGGCAACGCGAAATGCTGGTGCCGCAACGCTTGTCGGGCAAATTGCTCGAGGGGCTTAGCACGCAGTCGGTGGCCGATGCGATCCGCTATTTTTCGGGGGTACAGCTCAAGGATTACGGCGGTGTGGGCGGCGTCAAAACCGTGAATATCCGCAGTATGGGAAGTCATCACGTGGGAGTGTTTTACGATGGATTGCAACTGGGAAATGCTCAGAACGGACAAATCGACCTGGGGCGTTATTCGCTCGATAATATGGAGGAGATTGCGCTTTACGCAGGGCAGAAAAGCGAATTGTTGCAGTCGGCACGCGATTTCGGAACCTCCGGATCGATTTATCTGCGCAGTCGTCGTCCACGTTTCGAGGCGGACAAATCGTATAACCTCACCACCACCTTCCGTACCGGATCGTTCGGATTAGCCAATCCGTCGGTGTTGTGGGAGCAGAAACTGAGCCCGCGGGTGAGCCTCTCGCTCAATACCGAATACATTTTCGCTACCGGCAAATACAGATACCGTTACAAAAAGGTGTATCCTTCGGGCGAAATAGCCAACGATACCACGGCAACCCGCCACAATGGGCAGATCAATTCCGTTCGGGCGGAAGGGGCGCTTTTCGGCACCTTTGAAACGGGCGAATGGAATGCCAAACTCTATTTCTATGACTCCGACCGGGGTATTCCGGGAGCGATCGTCAATAACGTGTTTCAGCGGAGCGAACGTCAGTGGGACCGCAGTTTCTTTGCACAAGGCTCGTTTCAAAAACTGGTCGGCGACAAATACCGCCTGAAGGTAAATGGTAAATACGCACACGATTATACCCGCTTTTTGCGCGACGATCCGCGATTGCTACCACTTGACAATAGTTACCGCCAGCAGGAAGGATACGTTTCGATGGTACAGATGTACTCGATTTGGAAATGGTGGGAGTGGGCGGTTGCCTCCGATTTTCAGTGGAACACGCTCGATGCCAACCTGCGCGATTTTGCGTATCCCACCCGCTTTACCGAGATGATTTCGGTAGCTACCCGGCTGAAATTAGGTACACTCTCTTTACAGGGGAGTCTGCTCAACACCTGGGTGCAGGAAAAGGTGGAGAGCCGGAAACAATCGGCCGCCTCGCCCAACCGTCATATCTGGTCGCCCGCATTGTTTGCCACCTATACGCCGCTGCCGAAGATCGGTTGGAGCGTACGTGCGTTTTTTAAGCATTGTTTTCGCATGCCTACCTTCAATGATCTTTATTATACCGAAATCGGCAACTCTTACTTAAAACCGGAAACTACGCGCCAGTATAACGTGGGTACGACCTATGAAAAACGGTTTTCGTCGGGTTGGTTGCGCAGGGTGCAGTTGCAGGGGGATGCGTATTATAACGACGTTAAGAATAAGATTATCGCCTATCCGAAAGGGGGAAGCCAGTTCCGGTGGACCATGCTGAACCTGGGCACCGTAAGAATCAAAGGGGTTGAGGTGAGTCCGCAGATGGAGATGGCCTTCGGACAGGTGGGCGCTTCGTTGCAGTTGAATTACACTTGGCAGCAGGCGCGCGATTTTACAGACCCTTCCGAAGATTATTATAAAGACCAGATTCCTTATATTCCGTTGCACAGCGGATCGGCAATCAGTGCCCTTACCTGGAAGGAATGGCAACTGAATTACAGCTTCATCTATGTGGGGGAGCGTTATAAACGGTCGGCCAACGAACCTGAGTTTTATGTGCAACCCTGGTATACGAGCGATCTTTCGGTATCGCGCCGTTTGCAGACCGGAACATTGCGCTGGCTGGTTACGGGGGAGGTGAATAACCTGCTCAACCAGCAGTACGAAGTGGTAGAGGGGTATCCGATGCCGGGAATCAATTTCAAACTGATAATACGCTTGATGATATGAGAAGAATATTTACCCGCAATTTGCCGGTATGGAGTTTGTTGATATGGGCGAGTTTGGTGTTGGCGACAAGCTGCCGCCACGATGATATCGTATATCCATCGCGCAGTTTTGCAGTGGGGTGGCCGGAATGGACCGATATCAGCGGATTTTATTTGCTCAACGAGGGGAATATGGGATCGAATTCCGCTACGCTCGATTATTACGATTTCACCACGGGCACTTACCGTAGGAATATTTATCCCGAAATGAATCCCACCGTGGTAAAGGAGTTGGGCGATGTGGGCAATGATATTGCGATTTACGGGAGCAAATTGTATGCCGTAATCAACTGCTCGCATAAAGTGGAGGTGATGGAGGCTGAAAATGCAAAACGGATTACGCATATCGATATTCCCAATTGCCGTTATATCGTGTTTGATAAGGGCTACGCGTATGTGAGTTCGTACGTCGGGCCGGTGCAGATATCGCCTATGGCGCCGAAAGGGGCGGTCTTTAAGGTGGATACCACTACGCTTAAGGTGGTGGGAACGGTGGAAGTGGGGTATCAGCCGGAAGAGATGGCGATTCGGTTCGGCAAATTGTATGTTGCGAATTCGGGTGGGTATCGTGCGCCTAATTATGACAACACGGTTTCTGTAATAGATTTGGAATCGTTTAAAGAGGTGCGCAAGATTGAAGCAGGCATCAACCTACACCGCTTGAAGGGAGATAAACGCGGCTATCTGTACGTCAGCTCTCGGGGGGATTATTATGATGTGCCTTCGTGCCTGTATGTTATTGACGCGTGGACCGACCGGGTGGTAGAGAAACTCGATTTGGGGGTGAGCGATTTCTGTATATCGGGCGATTCAGCTTATCTGTATAGTACGGAGTGGAATCATCAGACGGGGCAGAATGTCATTACCTACGGGATTTTGGATTTGAAAGAGCGTAAGCTGGTGAGCCGTAATTTTATATCGGACGGCACCGAAAAGAAAATAAAGATTCCCTACGGTATTGCGATTCATCCCATCACAAAGGATATTTATGTGACGGATGCAAAAAGCTATGTGATTCCCGGAACGTTGTATTGCTTTAATAACGACGGACACCTGAAATGGAAGGTTACCACCGGTGAGATACCGGCCCATTTTGCATTTAAAGGAAGTTTTGAAGATAAAATTTACGATCATGAAGAATAGGATACCTTTTCAAGCGCTGATTATATCAGTTCTTACAGTGATGAATGTGCAAGAGGGAGTGGCGCAGCGATCGCCTTATCTCACCCGGGTGCTGGAATTCGTACCGGCGCCGGGGCAGTTCATCCATGAAATTCCGGAATATGAGGCGGGCGAAACGGCCGAAGATATGCGGCAACGGGCGGAGGCGTATCTGGCCAACAATGGGTGCAGTATGGTTTCTTTGGGCGGTTTTGGCGGGTATATTACGGTGGGATTCGACCATACGATAGCTAATGTGCCGGGCGAATATGATTTTAAAGTATTGGGAAATGCTTTTTACGCCGATGCGAATCCGAAACCGGGCAGTAAGCCGGGTGGAAGTTGCGAACCCGGTGTGATACAGGTATCGTATGATGCCAACGGAAACGGGCTTGCCGATGATATCTGGTATGAAATCGCAGGGAGCGAATATAATAATCCGCAAACTATAAAGAACTATGAGCTTACCTATTATCGCCCCGATCCGAATAAACAACCGGTAAAGGATGAGTCGCAACCCCATTATTCGGATGTAGAGTATATGCGGTGGTCGGACAATCTGGGTAACGAAGGGTATATTGGGAAGACCGTTTATCATACGCAAGCGTATTTTCCGGAATGGCTGGTCGGCGACCGGGTTACATTTCGCGGAACTCGGCTGCCGGATAACGGGGTGAATGAAAGTTCGGACGGATCTTATTTCGTTTTATATGCGTTTGATTACGGGTATGCCGACAATCATCCAAATAACAGCGACCTCTCGAATATCAAGATTGACTGGGCGGTGGATGAATCGGGGGCACCTGCAAACCTAGCAGGAGTCGATTTTATCCGAATCCATACCGGCGTGCATCAGCAAAACGGTTGGTTGGGAGAGTGTTCGACCGAGATATTGGGTGTAACCGATTTGCATCCGGAAATTGAAACCTCTCTGTCACGGATTGAACATCTCGAATCGGTTTGTTTTTATCCGAATCCTTGCCAGGGTACCCTCTTTTTTGAAGTAGAAAATCAACAAGAGGTGCGCTTGCTTACGCTGAACGGAAAACTTGTTGGCAATTATCATTTAAATGCCGGGAAAAATCAACTCGACCTGAGTGAATATGGCGCCGGAATCTATCTCGTACAAATAGGAGATGTCATGAAGAAACTTTGTATTCGATAAAAAATAATCTGTTTTAGAAATAATTTAAACATTACGTGTAATGCGAAAAATTTTACTTGGTATGTCGGGGATGTTTTTCCTGACAGGGCTCTCCGCACAAATAAAAGTGCAGGGAGTACCCTATAGAATTGATAGGGAAAAGATTGGTGTAGAGCTTCGTACGCAATTAGCGAAAGCTGCGAATGAAGCGGGCTTTACGCTGGATGATATTGTAAACTGGAGCGGTTCGGGTGCGAATCGCGGCGCCGTAGCCGTGCAATGGAATAATAATCTTGAAACCGAAGCCCTTGTGTGGGGATATTGTTGGGATGGAAAAGCTACCGGCGAGTCCATGTTGCGTGCTATCGCAAAGGAGGACCCTCGCTTTTTTATTATGGCAGAAGCAGGTACGGGACATGGAAGCACCATTGCCGGACTGGGATATGACGCGAATGGCGACGGATTGTTTTCGGTGGTGAAAGACGGGGTGGAATATTTCCCAAATGAGGAGGGGGTTATTTATGTAAGCGGTTACGGTTATGACGGCTTTACTCCGAAAGATGCGGAAGATTATTGGCAATCAGGTTGGTATGAGGGATATTGGTCTTATTGGGTAAAAGATAGTGCGGCAGATAATTGGGGGTATTCAAGCTTGGGCGCAACCAACCGCGAATTGGAAACCGGCAATTGGGACGGCTGGAATTTTGCCGTTGAGATGATGGCGAGAGATTGGCTTCCGCTAGCTGCGGCTCCTGCTTCCGCTCCCTCGGCGCCTTCGTTTGGGAAACATCCGCAGCATATTTATGCCGATCCGGGATTTTCGGTTTCGCTTTCGGTGAGTGTGCGTGGCACGACTCCTGCTTTACAATGGTATAAAAACGATGTTGCGATAGCGGGTGCTACCGGAAAAACATTCTCGATAACCGAAGCGAAGGAGAGCGATTCGGGCGTTTACCATTGTGTGGCTACGAATGATTTGGGAACCGCTGTCAGCGAGAAGGCTACCGTGGTGATTGGTGAGAAAGCAGTCGTGTATGCTGTCCGGGCCGATCAAACGGCAGAGGTAATCGCGGATGCGCGCTATGCCGGCTTTATCGGTACGCTCGATATCCCGGCGTCGGTGCAGATTGACGGGAAGGCTTATGCGGTGAGTGCTATCGCACAGGATGCGTTTGCCGGATGCGATCAGATTATATCGGTTGCATTGCCGTCGTCGCTCAAAACGATTGGTAACAGTGCTTTCAAAGGTTGTGCGTCGTTGGTGGATGTAACGTTTAATGCCGGCATGGAGCAAATCGGCGATTCTGCGTTTTTCGGATGCTCTTTGTTGCAACAGGCTTTATTGCCAAACAGTCTGCGCAGTATCGGGAAACGTGCTTTCGTGGGGTGTGATGAACTGGCTGTATTGCAGTTGGGCGATGCGCTCGAATCGGTAGGCGAGGAGGCGTTCTACGATTGTCGCCTGGTAACGGAACTGACAATACCGAAAACCCTTACTACGGTGGGAATGAAAGCGTTTTCGAATATGCGTGGGGTTAAAAAACTGGTTTATCTGCCTGAAACGGAGGTGTTGCCCGATTATATGTTCCATTATTGGAGTGCGCTAACTTCTATCGAATTGCCTGCGAGTGTAACCAAAGTGGGCAAGTATGCTTTCTATTATTGCTCGGCTTTACAAACGGTAACCGCTCCGGGCGGAATTGACGCTGTGGGCGAGTATGGTTTTTATAATTGTTCGAAATTAACAGGACTGACCTTGAAGGAGGGAATTACTTCAATCGGCCAATATGGATTTAACGGTTGTTCGGTGCTTACCGGATTGTCATTGCCTTCCACTGTTGAAACGATCGGCAAATACGCCTTCTATAATTGTAAGAAACTGACTGAAATGGTAATCCCGGCAGGGGTGACCAAATTGGGTGACAATACGTTCTACGGAGCGGCGGCATTGGCTTCTATCCGTTTTGAAGGAGCGATTACCGAATTCGGGAATAATGTGTTCCAGAATTGTACGGCGCTTACTTCGTGCGCATTGCCCGACTCTTTGGCTAAACTGGGGAACAGTGTCTTTAAAGGGTGTAGTGCGCTTCAGGAAGTAACTTTCGGAAGTAAATTGAAAAACCTCGGTACGTCGGCCACGGGGTCAAACTACACGTTCGAAAATTGCAAGAAGTTGCAGAAAGTGGTATTGGGTGCAAACCTTACCGCAATCGGTAATTATGCTTTTTCAAATTGTACGGCTTTGAAGGAAATTTATTACAATAGTTTGGCAACTCCGGCGGTGCCTGGTTCATCGGCGTTTAAAAGCGTGCCGACCACTTGTAAGGTATTTGTAAATGCGGCATTGGAGGAGACATTTAAATCGGTTAATTACTGGAAAGCATTGACGATCGTGGGGGTAGAGGAATCCGACTATACCAAAGGCTTCTTCGTGGTGAATGAAGATTGGTTCGGCCACGATTATGGTACGGTAAACTTCGTAACCGATGAGCATGAAATGATTTACCGCGCTTTCCGGAAAGAGAATCCGAATGAAAATCTGGGGATTACCACGCAGTACGGAACAGTGTACGGTGATAATTTCTATTTCGTTTCAAAACAGGCGAACACTTCGGGCGAGGCTGCCGACAAAGGGGGACGTTTGGTGGTAGCCGATGCGAAAACGCTGAAAAAGAAGGCTGCATTCGAAACCTTGAACGGGGGCGACGGTCGTTCCTTCCTGGGTGTGGATGCGCAGACCGGGTACGTGGGTACTTCGGCCGGGATCGTATTGTTCGATATCCCGACGCTGTCGGTTGGTGAAACCATCGAGAATACCGGCGGAGGTAGTGCATATAGTGGCCAAATTGGCAACATGGTGCGTGTAGGCGATTATGTGTTCGCCTTGAAACAATCAACCGGAATCCTGGTGATTGATGCGGCAACGCATGCATTGAAACAAACCATCGCTTATCCGAACGCATCGATGATGACCTTATCGAAAGATGGTAAGGTATGGGTGGCGCTTTCGGGTCAGAACAAACTGGTTTCGATCGATCCGGTTTCATTCGAAGCAAAAGAGGTGAGTTGTCCGTCGGGTGTGAAAGTATCGTCGAGCTGGGGTGCATGGAATGCAGGTGATCTGTGTGCGAGTGCGCAGGAAAACACCCTGTATCTTGCTACGGGAGGTTCTTTCTCACTGACAACGGTGGTGAAGTATGATATCGATGCCGATACGTTCGATCCGGCTTTCTTTATCTTGCCTGATCAAGATAAGAATAATGGTCAGATTCTCTATGGAGCGGGTATGCGTGTTGATCCGCTTACCGATCAATTGGTTATTACCGCTACCCAATCAGGTTTCGGAGCCCATTATCAGAACAACTGGATCCATTTGGTGAATGGCAAGACCGGAGCGTTGGTAAAAACCATTACTCCCGAAAATTATTACTGGTTCCCGGCGGTTCCTGTATTTACTGATCGTTATTTGCCCGAAGTTACATTGCCGGCCGAAGTAAAAGTGCAGGATGAGGCGGTACGCATCGCCCTAAATACTTTGGTGAGCGATAAAGACCATCAGGATGCGGCTATCCGTGTCAGCGTTCAAAGTGAAGACGAAGCGATTGTCAGCGCTGCCGTAGTATATCCGGAGTTGGTGCTGGAAGGCATGACTACCGGTAATACGAATGTCGAACTTGTGGTTGAATCCAACGGGAAAGTGGTGCGAAGTGTTTTGCCGGTGCAGGTTGAAGTGGGTACCGGATTGAACGATGCGGCTTCTCTTACGGAGTTGTCGGTTTATCCGAATCCGGCTACAGACCAACTGTTCGTTAAAGCGCCTGCGGGAGCGGATATCCGTATCTGCGACCTGAGCGGACGATTGGTTGTGAGCCGTTTGCAAACGGTAGGCATGGAGCGTTTCGACCTTTCCGACATTCCTGCCGGCGTGTACGTCGTTCAATTGAAAAATGGAGCTGATTCACGTACGTTACGATTTATAAAACAATAAGAACCGGAATTTCTTATTACCTTCGAGGTGTATTCGAAAAGCGTTTTCCGCTTTCGGATACACCTCTTTTTTATCTCTTAATTGTATCGATTTTATGAATATCATTCATGACAAAGAAAAGCAGACTTTCCATGTAGACGTGGATGGTTATGATGCGCATGTGAATTATACGCTCAAAGACGGCGCGTTGGATATCCGTCATACCTGGGTGCCTCAGGAAGTGGGGGGCCGAGGGATTGCCGGAGCATTGGTAAAAGCGGCTTACGACTATGCCCGTGAAAACGGTCTGAAGCCGATGGCTACCTGTTCGTATGCGGTGGTATGGTTGCAACGTCATCCCGAATATCAAGGGGTAGTTGGTGAGGATTATGGTGGCGAGGGAACTTGTGCATTATAATCAGCTCCGTTTTCACGAAATAACGGTCCTTCCCGATACGCTTTCGTATGCTTGTGTTCCCACTCCTTTCGGGACATTGGTCGTGGCGGGATATCGGGATGGTATCTGTTTCGCCGGCTTCGTAACGGAGGGGGGAGTGGAGTGCGTTTTGCAGGATATCCGAAACCGCTGGCATACGGTGCGATTCGAAGAGGATGCCACCATCGCCAACTTGCTCGATCCGGAAGATGGAATTATCCAGGTTTATCTGTGGGGAACCGCTTTCCAGCAACGGGTATGGCGCGCTTTGGCCGAAATACCTGTCGGCACTACCTGTTCTTACGGGCGTTTGGCACAGCGCATCGCACATCCTACTGCCGTTCGGGCGGTAGCTTCGGCGGTGGGCGCCAATCCGGTCAGCTGGCTGCTGCCCTGCCATCGCATCATCCGGGAGGATGGGCGCATCGGCAATTACCATTGGGGCGAAACCTGTAAAAAAGCTATTCTCACGGCTGAGCGGGCGATTGCAACAGATACAGCAACCCTGTGTTTTTAAGATACTCAAGGCTTTGCAGAATCTGTTCGGTCTGTTTTTCCTGTAATTCACCTTGTAACTTCAGATATTCCAATGCTTCCAGGTTCAGCTCGAAGGCAGACGCTCGTTGTTCTTCAAATCGTTTACCAAGTACCCGGAGTACCTCCTCTTCCAGTATTTTGTTCTTTTCAAGCCGCTCAATCTCCTGCCGTAGGCTCTCAAACCGTTGTGCGGCGATGAGGGCGTCGGTTTGGTAACGGGCGGATTCTTCTGTTTTGCGCAGGGCCTGGATTTGAGCTTCGAGCCGTAAGCGCTTGTTGCGTGCCGTAAAATTCTCGCGGTATAGAATAGGCCACTGTATCGAGATGCCGATGTAACTGCTTGCATACCATGTGCCTTTTTCAAATGGCGACAGACAGTCGTTAAACTGATTTCCACCAAAAAATGCATTCAGCGAAAGGGTCGGAAGCGAGCGCGCTTTGGCAACGCGAAGATCTTGCCGGGCAATCTGTTCATCCATCTGCAGGGTTTGCAGCGAATGGAGCGAATCGGGGGTCGCCTCGTATCGAATACAGGTGTTCAGGTAACTCAGGCTCTCCTGGTCGAAACGAATCGATAGCAGCATCGAATCGTTGGGTATCCCCGTCAGAAAAGCCAGGTACAGTTTTTCGGCAATCAGATCGGTAACGCTGTTTTGCCAACGGCTGATCGCATCGTTATGGTTGATCCGGGCCCGGTTGAGGTCGGAAATGAGCAACCGCTCGTTTGCGAACAAAACCTCCTGTTGCGCAAGGGTGGTAAAGGTGCGTAACGTATCGTTCAGTGTGATAAGTGTTTGCTGTTCGTACCGGCAAATATTCAGATAGCTGCGGGCCGCTTCGAAAATCAATTCATCACGTCCACTCTTTTCTTCACTTACGGCCCGTTTCGCGGCCAACTTACTTCGTTTTATATTGCGTATCACAGACCAGTCTATCAGGGTTTGCGAAAGGGTGATACCGGTGTTCTGCTGCCATTTGGTTCCCATCTTAATGCCCCGCACTACGTTGGTGGGATTATTGATGTCGAACTGGCCGATTGGAATAACGGTAGTAGCTACCACCGGATTGTAACGGTAATCGTACGCGAAGGAGATTTCGGGCCACCAGTTGGCTTTCGCTTCCCGGACGGAGAGTTGCTGTTGGTTCGACTGCAATCGCAATACCTGCAAAGAGGGTTTATGGGCTATACTTCTGCGTACGGCTTCATCGAGTTTAAGCAGCTTTTGTCCGCTTAATCCCGAAATCAGAAACAGGCAGCAGAGTAATATAAGAGTACGCATACGAATATCTTTTTAGTTTCGGAATACAGATGCCGGCTCTACTCCTTTCAGCCGGAGCAATGCGAAAAACATTCCCCCTACCGATATGGTGGAGGTGATTATGAATATACCCGCTATCTCGTACCACTGATAGGTGATTACCAATCCGGTAGAGGTAACGGCAAGCCGGAATATTTCGAGCAATATCCATGCTAATACGAACCCCGTTACGGCGAAAAGAAGAGCTTGATACAATAACAACCGTGTCAGATAGCGGAAGTTCGCACCGATGGCTTTCATCGTGCCGTAGTCTTTAATACGATCCAGTACAGATGAATACATGGTCAGGCCGATGATCAATATACCCGTAATCAGCGCGAATACGATGAGCGTGCCGGTACTCGATGCGATACCGCTCGATCCCAGTATCTCGCGGACACTCGATTTGGCCAGATCATCCCGGCTCCATGCCCGCAGATTCGGAAATGTACGATTGATGCGGTCGATGACTGCTTGTGTTTGTTGAGGATCAGCCACCTTTACAAGAACGGCATGCATGGTAGTGGAGGGGATATTCCCGTAAAAGCGGGCCCTGTCTGTGGAGGTGAACATCTGGGCCGGCCCGAATCCGCGCACATTGCGCGTACGCATCACGATGTGCGCCTCTTTGCCGTTGATTTCGAGTGGGGTGCCAATCTCCATTTTTTTACCGAATCCCTTGTCGTCGAACAAATCCGACGATACTGCTCCGTCGGTCAGCAGGTCGGCATATTGCCCTTCGACGATTTTATCGGTGTCGGGCCCCATCAGAAACAGCGGCGGTTCGCTCCCTACAAGTTGTATATTTACCGAATTTCCGTCGGCGGTGGTAGCCACACCCGCACCCAGAACCAGAGGCGATGCATACGCTACGCCGGGTATACTTTTTATCTCCGACAAAAAACGAATGTCGAGTTTACCCACTTGATTCACATCGCGCGTGGTCTTGTCGATCACCCATATATCCGCCTTGCTATTGGTTACGAACGACGACATCAGCTTCGTCAGAAACGTAAAGATACCCAGCTGCTGTCCTATCAGAAACGTGCTTACCAGGATTCCCAGCAGGATACCGATACTTTTCGTGCGGTCGTACCGCATAAAGCGTAATGCTGTGCGTAATATCTGCATTTCGTGTTAAGGATGAATAGAACATTCAATTTTCGAATTCAATAGTAAAGGCAGCGGTCGGTCAGGCAAGATCTTTACTTCAAGTACCCGACGATCTTCCGCTTCGCCGGCTTCTTCGTAAAAGAGCGATTTCTTTTTCAGAAATTCCCCCCGGAAAATTACGGTTCCGCTCCCCAGTGTATCCACACCACCCGAAGAAAGAAGATACGCCTTCTGCCCGTTTTTTATCCGGGGAGCAAAAAGCTCATCGATTTCACAAAGCGCAATCTTGGGGCCGTTGGGACGGAATTGCCCTATTACGGCACCTTCGGCGATATATTCTCCTGGTTTTACGTTTATTTCGAGTACCGTACCCGCAACGGGTGCGTAGAGGGTTCTTTTCTTGAGCAATGCTTCCCGCAGGGCGACGGTTTGATGCGCTTCGGCAAGCAGTTCTGTTTCACGCTGTAACTCCTTGCGCGTGCGCTCTACTACCGCCTGTTGCACTTTCAGCTCCGTTTCCGCATTTTCGCGAACCTGTCCGGTTTCCGCTCCCTGTTGATAGAGCCGTTCAATGCGGGCATATTCCGTTTGCTGGTTCTGTAGCCGGGCCTCCTCTTCGTTTACTTGGGCGATGGCGGCCTTTAGTTGAGCTTGTTGTGACAAGGCGGCGGCTTTGGCAACCGCAAGCTCCTCTTTTTCAGAACTAGAGGCAAGGATAAGCAGCGGAGTCTGTGCCCCCACCGAATCGTTCTCAGCTACCCGAATCGTTTCTATATTTCCCGAAACGGGCATCGCGAGCTGTATGATCTCCTGTTCGGGTACGATCTTGCCGATTCCCCTCACGGCCACCGGCTTATCCGGTATTGGTTGCTGCGTTTTTTGTTCCCGTCGGCATCCGTCGGCCAATGCAATCAATAATATAAAAAGTAACAGTCTCATAAATCCTGTCGTTTAATCGTTCTGAAAAGGATGGTCCGACACATAGCCGTTGTCAAGATAGAGAATACGGTCGGCATACGGAATCAGGCGGTTGTCGTGCGTAACCACTACCACGCATTTATCCCGCGTGGACAATTGGCGCAACTCCTGCATCACCATTTCGCCACTTTGTTTGTCGAGCGCCCCCGTCGGTTCGTCGCATAACACCAGTTCCGGATTGGAAACGAGCGCCCGGGCAATCGCCACGCGTTGTTGTTCGCCACCGCTCATCTGTTTCGGAAGGCTGTTCTTGCGGTGAGTCATCTTCACCATTTCGAGCGCATCAAGCGCCCTTTTCTCCGCTTCTTTGCGGCTTATCCCTTGCAATTGCAACGGGAAAGCTACATTTTCAATCCCCGTAAGCGGAGCCAGCAGGTTGTAACTCTGAAAGATAAACCCGATATACTGGAGTCTCAATGCCGCCAGCTGGGTTTCCTTGAGGGAGGAGGTGAGTTGATTATTGATACGCACTTCACCCATCGTGGGGTATATCACGCACCCGATCAGCGAGAGCAACGTGGTTTTGCCCGATCCCGACGGTCCCATCAGCAACAATAATTCATTTTTGAAAAGCTCCAGTGAGACGGGCTTTAAAACGGTAAGCAATGAATCTCCCGATTGATATTGTTTACCTGCTTCCCTTAATTCCACTATTCGTTCGTGCATATCCAATATTCGTTAAATGACTAACATTAATCTCTAAAGAATGGTTCGTTATCGGACGGAATAAGGTGAAAAAACAAAACCGCCCCCGAATCAAGTGTTTAAAAACCTGATTCGGAGGCGGATTCTTTATGTATAATGGATAGCTCTTATCTTTTCAGTACCGGCACGGTGTGGCGTTTTCCTTCCGTAATTACCGAAAGCCAGTAATTACCGGTGGCGAAACGGCTCATATCCACCGACGATACGTTTTGCATCGTTTGCAGAATCTGGCCCTGAGCCGAAATAACCTGCACCAGCTCGGCGTTGCCCGACCGGAACAATACGATATCCGTGGTAGGGTTCGGATAGATTTCAAAGCGACTCGTCTCTTCGGGAGTTGTGATGCCCGTGCCATAATCGGGTTGGCGGTCCGCATAAAGGCGGAATCCGTTGGCTTCTACCGATATCGGGGTATTCTGAGCCGATTCCGAAATCGAAACCGGTTGCTCGGTAATCAGTTCATACCAAGTGCCCGATTTCGGGAACTGCGGAGCGACCGTCGTAGTCGACTGCGAAAAATTGGCGATCGCAACCAACGACAATGACGGATGGGTAATGGCTAGCTGAGCGCCACCCGAAAGTGTCGAAGCATTCGTCCAGCTGAAAGAGCCGGTTCCGTCAAACAGTTCCGGATACTCACGTCGTAACGAGAGCAGAATCGTATAGAGGTCGTGTACCTCGTTTCTGGTCGCTACGTCGAGATATTCCCAATGGGTAGGCTTGCGTCCCGTACGTCCATTGTAATTGATCGATACGTCATATCCCATTTCACCAAACTGCCAGATCATCTTCGGTCCCGGTATCAGCATGCTGAAAAGAGCCGACAGTTTTGTGCGCAATAATCGTTTCGACAAGGAAGTGGTAAAGAGTCCCTGATTCTTGGCATATACCATCAGGCGCTCTTCATCGTGGCTTTCAATAAACCCGATCAGCGAATTTTTCGGCATCGAAGTGCCGTCGGCATATAGATAAGAGGCATTTCCGTTATATCCTTTCATGATTTCGCCGAAGGTGCCGTTCGCATTGCGCCACAGCATCATCCCTTCTTTCGCCAAGGCGCTCTCTTCCGGAACCGAACAGAAATGCTCCAGAATCACCACCGCGTCCGGATTCACTTCGCGAATCGCATTGTTGTAGTCTTTCAAGATGTCGATGCGCGACTGATCGTAGTTCGATGCGGTTGATTCGGAAGACTGATTGTTGGTGAACCCTTTGGTCAGGTCGAACCGGAAACCGTCGAATTTATATTCGGTCAGCAGATATTGCAGATTTCGTTTTACGAATGCGCGCGTATAAGGCGATTCGTGGTTGAAATCGTAGAATACCGAGTAGGGGTGAGGTGCCGTTACGTTGAACCACGGATTATCGGCCGATGGTTTGGTTCCGTCGAAGTATAGCTTTACGAAAGGCATATCCTGATCCGCCTGATTATACACCACGTCCAGAATCACCGCCATCCCCCGTTTATGGCATTCGTCGATCAGTTTCTTATACATATCGCTCGTGCCGTACGCCTTATCCATGGCGAAATAGAAAATCGGATTGTATCCCCAACTGTCATTGCCCGAAAATTCCTGGCAAGGCATCAGTTCGATCGCCGTTACCCCCAAGCGTTGCAGGTAGTCGAGCTTCTGCATCACGCCGTTCAGGTCACTCGTATCGGTAAAGTCGCGTACCAGCAATTCATAAACCGACAGCGACGCTTTGTTCTGTACCTTATAATTGTTAATCTCCCAATTGTATGCGGTTTTTCCGGGTTGCAATACCGAAACCGGTCCGGTTGTCTTGCCGCTCGGATACGGTTTTAAGTCCGGATAGGTAGATGCCGGAATATAGCTGTCGAGTTCGTGCAATATTTTTTCGGAATAAGGATCGGCGATGCGGATAGCCGACGATCCGATCGAATTTACCAGGTATTGGAATCCGTATTCCGTTCCGGGTGTCAGGCCGTCAATCGTCACCCACCAGTAATCGCCGTCGCGTTTCATCTGGTATTTGTTCTGCTGCGCCCAATCCGAAAATTCACCGATGGCGAAAACCGATAGTTTGCCCGGCGCATGCAGAATAAGGGTAGCCGATGTCTGATCGTCCGAGTAATGGATGCCGTCTGCTAATCCGGCCGGGCGAGGCTCATTGACAACATTTTCAACTACCGCTACCAGTATTTCCGCTTCCGAAGTATTTCCGTTGAGCGATGCCGTAGCTTTCAACCTGAAGTCGCCCGCCGAGTTGAACGTATGGGTGTAAGAGAGCGTTTGTACGCCCGTAAGTTGTTTTACGACATTGTCATTGATTCTCAGCGTCAGGTCGGCAGGAGCCGAAGCCATAAAAGATATATCGAGCGATGAACCGATTGTCAACGCGTAATTTCCTGTCGGTTTGGTAAAGGCTACCTGTAGTCCCGGCTCATGCAGGGTCACAAAGATATCCTGATCGCCTTCCCCTTTTCCCTCTTTGGATGCGGTGGCATCACGGAATACGAAGGCAAGTTTCTTTATAACCTCGTTTTCGTTTAATTCATAGTAAGTGCGCAGGTTCGGAATAACCAGTTTCCATGTGTCGGTGCCGGTTTTTTCAAGTTTATATTTGGCACTGTTGTCTTTCCATTCGGGAGCATGCTTCCAATCGGAGTCGTTTTTACTCTCGTTGGTGATCACGCCGGTATGGGCATAGCAACTGGTTGCGCCCACCATACCCTTGTTTCCCTGGGTGGCATCGAAATAAATGATGGTTTCCCCGCTGTAATCCTGTTGGATAAATGCGGGCGAAGTAGTTACCTGTGCGATTCCCAAAAAGGAATACAGAAATAACAGTAGTAAGGTCAGTGTTTGTCGGATATTCATAATGGGTAAAAATGTGGGCGAATGTTATTGGTCCCCGCATGAATCTATTCTGCAAGGATAATAACATTCGCCCGAATACTAAAAAACATTATTTAGAAAACACACGCTGATTGTCAAATTGTTTTAATGTTCTTATTGCTTAACAAGCGTACACGTATATCTGGACGCGTCCGACAGGTCAAGCGTAATCAGGTAGGTACCTGCTTCCGGAGCCTTGATATTGTCGCCACCCGGAGTCAGATTACTCAGATCACCACCTAAATTGATATCCCATTCGTTGTTTGCACGGAATTTGAATTCACCATTCTTCAATGTGGTTGTAATCGTATAGGTTGAAGTTGCCGCGTCGAATACCATCGGCGTAGAGGCTGCCCAACCATTTTCCGTAGCGTCACCGATCAAGCCGTAAGTTTCAATCAACTTAGCATCCCATGTCAATGATCCGAGCGATACGTCCAATAAATAGAAGCCGGCCTCTTTCGAGAGGTTGCCACCCGATGTTGATAATGTTCCATCACCTCCGTCACCATAGGCATTATCCCAACTTGGCCCCGGAGTAAATTTAAACTCTCCGTCGAGTGAGCTGTATCCCTGATAATTGATCATGTCGGTAGAATAGAGGTATCCTGCGGTTGCAGGGCTCCAACCTTGATGATTGCCAGGTATATAAAGGAACGGGCTTCCGTTGAATGCCTCTACTTTATATGTGTATTCCATCATATTCAGAGTAATACGCACATATCCGGCATCTTCAATTTGGGCTGCCTGTGGATTCGCTGTAATCAAAGTTCCTTCCGAATCGGTAGATCCGTTTACAGCACAACCCAATACGCCATCTCCCCAGAAATTATCCGAATCGATATTTCCCTGCGGAATCACTTTCCAATAACTGTTGCCCTTCGTATTCACGATGATGCTGAAAATAGGATCTTCATATACGTCTTTGCCACTGTGTGAGAACTTGAGCATGCTTTCTGCATCCCAACCGCACATATCGCCTACCAGATAATAAGCCTTGTCGATGAACGGTGCTTCCGGAGTAGCGATAAGATTAACTGCAGGGGCTGCAATACGAGTTACCGTTCCGGCATTTTCAATGAAAGCTGTTGCAACCGTTTTTATCGTACGAGCTTCCGGCCGTTTTCCATATAACGTTATGATGGCCTCCTGTAAGTCGGCTTTCGTAATGGTCGCTTTTTCATCAACCGGAAGGGTCATCCGGTCATCAAGCTGTATTTCATAGCTTACCGTGCCTTCGGCTCCCTCCGGTGCCGTAAAGTGGCATAGGGTGAGTATCGAATCAGCTTTTACATTCGCCAATACGATCGGATCTACGGCTGTGGCCGAAAAGCTGACTCCCGCTTTAGATGCTTCCTGATCCCACGCCTGTGGGGGGGCAGGCAGTTCGCTGTCTTCTACGCAGGCTGTAAGCCCGCATAGAAGAAGTGATAATGTATAGAATGATAGTTTTTTCATGTGTAAATCATTAATGAAATGATGATAAATTAGTTTACTTCAGACTTCCGGTACCTGCTGTGAAGTTCAGATATGCTTTCTGTCCCACTGCGGCCGGAAGACGCTCTTGGTCGTCGCCTGCGCCACGGTACTCGATCTTACCTTTGAAGAAGATAAACTCAGTCTTCCACCAATCGGTATCCGGCAGTTTCACACACATACGCAAACCACCTTCGCCCGGTACGGCTGTTACGGCAGGAGATACGAACTCTCCGTCTTTTCCTTCCGGTACGGTAAACAGATCCGCTTCCGTCTGATCCCAGTTGCCTACGGCGTCTCCGGTCAGATATACGTTCGGTTCGTGGAATTCTACGGTATACAGTTTGTCGCGTCCTTCAATAACCGTACGAACCACCATCAGATACCATCCGCCTTTGCCAACTTTGATGTTGCCTTCCGAATCCGATACATTCGCATCCTCTTTTAGCGGACCGCCGAATGTAGTTCCGGCAAAGCCGAATTCTTCTCCGTTCGATTCTTTCACCTCGTTGAATTTGATTTCACCATCTTTTTCAATGTAAGTCATTCGCCAGAAAGCGCCCGGATTACTGTGGATAGGCACCATCTCAAGCGCATTGCTGCCCCATTCCCAGCCACCTACACCTGAGCCGATAATATACATGCTTTCAGGAAGTACTACCGGAGGAAGCGCGAAGTGGATGCGGCATTTCGGCAATTCAATCGCATTCGATGCGATCGGATTCATTCCTCCCGCTACACTTGCCACCAGGCGAAGATATAATTTGCCGATTATCGGAAAATCAGCTTCCTCTTTTCCTGCCTGTAAATTCAGGTTGGTAGCGGCTACTGCCACTTGGGATGCATTCACATCCATTTTTGCCGTTGTATAGGTCGTAGCGAGTGTTTCAAAACCATCTGTGGGGAAACTTTGGTCGAGCGACACCTGTACCTGATAAGTCGTTACGGCCGTGTAGCCATAATCGGGTTGAGAACAGGTTAATTCGATAGCTGTCGATTTCTCCAGATCGAACAGATAATTCTCCGCATAAGGAGGCGTGTTCAATACAAAAGTGGTCGGATCCTGAAGGATCGTCTTGTCGTCTTCTTTGCAGGAGGTCAAGCCCCAGATACCGGCAAATAGACAAAGGGATATAATAATCTTTTTCATTTGTATATCATCTATTAATAACCCGGATTTTGCTCCAGATTCGGATTCGTATTTTTATCACTTGCCGGGATTGGGAACAGGTTGTATTTCGAATCGACACCGCGACCCTCTTTTACGTTTCCTTTCCAGGCCCACACTTTATTCGCTGTTGTAAATGCGCTGAAGCGAATCAGGTCGGAGCGACGGTGACATTCCCATGCCAATTCACGTCCGCGTTCGTTCAATACATCCGTTAACGTATAAGAGTTAAACTCAGATGCATTTGCGCGACGGCGGATATCGTTGAAATGTGTCAGTCCTTCAGCCTCAGTGATATTACCGGCTCCTCGTTTGGCACATTCGGCTAGCATCAGTTTTACATCAGCCAGGCGGAATACTACAAAGTCGCAATCCATGAACACCCCGTGTTTTCCGTTCGTGCCATCCTCGTTTTTGTTCGAGTATTTCATGTAAGCATAGCCGTCGGTAAACGTACCCACATCTTCGATCTCTTTTTTATGACCGTCGGTATAGAAATTGTTGCGCACGTCATTGGCCGTAAACAGATCTACGAACTCAGGAGTTACGCGAACACCGCTCCAACCTTCCGCCGCACCCAAGATACCGTTCCACGAACCGTTTGAAGTACCGCAGATCAGGAAGGTGGTACCTCCGTAATTCTGTGTGTTTTCGCCATCCTGATAAACGCTGAAGATGATTTCAGATCCGATGAACTTGTCATTGTCGGCTCCGAACAGCGGACGGAAATTTTCTTCGAGCGTATAGCCGTCGGCAATCAGTCCGTTACACATTTCCACACATTTGTCATACGCTTTTACATTGGCATATACTTCTGCGTTCAGATATAATTTGGCAAGGATCATTTTCGCCAATCCCTGGTCGACACGGTATTTCTGATTCTGACGGGCCGGTTTCAATGTGCCGATGAATGACGGAATCTCTTCGTTTACCAACCAATTGTAAAGGTCGGCACGCATAATCTGTTTCGGATAATCACCGCCCACTTCAAGATCTTCAGTCAGGAACGGAACATTTCCGAACATATCGATAGCATGATAATAACTCAGTGCGCGCAGGCAGCGTGCCTCTGCAATCCATACCTGCATATTTTCAGAGTTGTATCCCGATTTTTTTGCCTGGCGGATAAATTCGTTGCAAACCGAAATCTGATAAAACAAACGGCTGTACATGGCGCCTACGAATACGTCGGAGGTTGACCATTTCAATCCGTGCAAATCTTTTACTGTCTGGTCGTTCCATGACATCACACCCTCCTCGGTAGGAAGTACGTTGAGGTTGTAAAGGGCACGCAGGTACTGGCCGAAACCACCGTCGATACCACTGATGTCCGGATCGCCGCTTGAGCCCGTTGGCGAACTTACCGATAGGCCGGAATAACATTTTGCCAATAGCTTCAGGTAATCCTGCTCGCTGGTGAATACATTGTCGGGAGTATTCAGATTGGGGTCGATAGGCGTAATATCCAGGTCTCCCACGCAAGAAGAGAAGAGACCGGAAGCAATGAATGCCACCCCGCATATTATTTTATTATATCGTTTCATGTGTATGTGATTTAGGAATTAGAATGTATAAGATGCGCCGATTAAGAAAGTCGTCGGACGTGGATACATGTTATTATCGATACCATTGCTCACTTCCGGATCCAACCCTTTGTATTTGGATGCCGTAATCAGGTTTTGTCCTGTTGCAAATACACGCAGGTAGTTGGTGAAATTGTATGCTAACGTAATCTTGTCGAGTTTGAAGTAATCTGCACGTTTCACATACATATCCGACATATATTGTCCCTGTGCGAATCCGTTTGTAACGGCCGAAGGAACCAGGTTCGATACGAAGTTGTTGGTCCATAAGTCGCCCAACATACCGTTTTTCGAAGATACGTTGTCATATACATAGTTACCGAATGCGGCACGCGCAGCTACGCTCAACGTCCATTTTTTGTAACGCAACGTGGAGTTGAAGCCCAGATAAACATCCGGAGTAGCTTTATGATATACATAAAGGTCTTTGTCGTTCAATACGCCGTCGGCATTGCGGTCAACGTATTCCCCTTCGATCGGTATGCCCGCCTGGTCGTACACCTGTTGGTACACATAGAACGAGTTCATCGGCTGTCCTACCTGCTGTACCTGCACGGTATTCCCTGTACCTCCGCTGATACCACCGGTCAATACCCCTACATATTCAGGATCGGTGCTGGCTGTCAGTTTGGTAATCTTGTTCTTGTTCCAGGTATAGTTGAATCCGAAATCCCATGTCCAGTCTTTCGTGTCGATCGCTGTGATATCGATTGAGGCTTCCACCCCTTTGTTCTCCATATCCCCTACGTTTTTGGTAATGTAGTTGGTCAGGTTGGTTCCTGCCGCTTCGGGCACATAGTTGAGCAAATCGCTGGTCTTACGATAGTAAGCGTCCACGCTACCGGTAATGCGGTTGTTCCAGAATCCGTAGTCGATACCGATATTGTAGGTTTCTGTTTCTTCCCATTTCAGATTGGCTGCATAACCAAGCGGTGTTACCGGCATAATTACCTGATCGCCGAACATATAATAAGATCCCGGCAGGTGATTCTTATAGGTTGGAATCGATTCATAATCGCCACCAATCTCCTGTTGTCCGGTTTTACCGTAACCCAAACGGAGTTTCAAATCGCTCATTACGGGCGATACCGGCTCCATGAACTTCTCATTGATCACACGCCATGCAAAAGCTGCCGACGGGAAGAATCCCCATTTGTTGTTCTGGAATTTTGAGGTACCGTCTTCACGTGCCGTAAACGTAAGGAAATATTTATCCATCAACGTATAGTTCAAACGGCCGAAGAAAGAAACCAGATAGCTTTCTGTTTTGAAAAGCGAGTTCTTCAGTTCCTCATCGCGGTTGCTGTTTTTTACATCGCGCGAACGTTCGTCACGGTAAAAATGCTGCCATGAGTAACCACCCATCACATCGATTTTGCTTTCGATCGATTTGATATCTTTATTATAAGCCAAATAAGCCTCTAATGTATGGTCGCGGCGCAACTGCGAATAATCTGTACGCAATCCCGACCCCAATTGCAGCTTATCGTGCAACGACATTTCCGAACCTACCGGAGTTTCTACCGAACCGTCCGATTTTGAGATATCCATCCCCAAGTTCAGGTTGGCGCGCATATCCGGCAGGAAATGGAATTTATAGTCGAACTGCGCGTTCCCGATGAAGCGCTTTACGTTCGATTTGTCCACTTTGTCGTTGAGCAA
>JAVVPN010000001.1:23641-46392 GCA_036655755.1 Bacteroidales bacterium
GAGGTTTTCAACACCCCGTCCTGATTCACGAATCCCCCCGATACACGGTAAGGAAGCGCGTTCATAATACCTAATTCACCGGTCGTACCGTTTACGCTTACGTTCGCTTCTTCCGAAAAAGCGGTGCGGTAAATTTCGTCCTGCCAGTCGGTATTGGCATACTGACGATTGCCGTTGGCATCCAGATAGCCGAGTGCACGGAATGCAGGAGAGTCAATTCCGTCTTTTTGTGTTTTAGCTACGGCATTCAGCATTCCGATACCGTCTAATACGTCCACCTTGTCTGCCAGGTAACTAACCGAAAAGTTTACATCCGCGTTTACGGTAACCCCTTTACTTCCGGCAGCCCCTTTTTTCGTAGTGATGAGGATGACCCCGTTCGACGCGCGCGATCCGTAGATGGCGGTAGCGGAGGCATCTTTCAATACCGTAAAAGATTCGATGTCGTTGGGATTGATAGTTGAAAGGGCATTTTTCATACCCGAGATATTCGTATTCGAGATCGGCAGACCATCTACCACGATAAGCGGATCGTTTGATGCTTTCATCGAAGCGCCTCCACGGATACGGATGGTCGCCCCTTCACCCGGCGCACCACCGCCTGTGGTGATTTGTACCCCCGGGGTTTTACCCTGAAGCAGTTCTATCGGGTTGGATACAGCCCCTTTATTCAGCTGGTCGGCCTTCACGGCTACCACCGATCCGGTCGCGTCCGATTTCTTTACCGTACCGTAACCGATTACCACGGCCTCGTCGAGTGCCACGGTGTTATCCTGCAATACAATGACGATTGGTTTTGTTGAAGCCTGAAATTCCTGAGGGAGATATCCGATAAAGGATACTTCGATCGTACTTCCCTGTTTGGCTGTTAATTGGAATTTTCCATCCATATCGGATATTACTCCATTCGTGGTCCCTTTTTCCACGACATTGGCACCCATCACAGGCATACCGGTAGCATCTTTAATGATACCTTTTACCTGAATGTCTTGTGCAAATGCTCCGATACATGTAACCACACTCAACGAGGTTGTTAAGAGTGCTTTCTTTTGGGAAAGAACAAAGTGCATCATGCAATTTTTGTTTAAGGTTATTACTAACTATTTGTTTCTTGTTTTTGTTTCCGGTAAAATCCGGAAGAGAAAGTTCTGTACGGAATTGTTCATGGCTTAGTTATTCCTCTTTATACAGTGTGCTTTCATGGTTGTTAATACATTTTCAAGTCTATTTAAACCAGTTGTGTTTAAATATGATATACAAATATATCGATACCTAATTCGGGTTGATTATGAATAACGGTGTTTTGTGCTGAAAAACAATCGCAAACGTTATCGCAAACGTTTGCGGGTGATTGCTTTTTTTACATATATAGTTGCTTTATTTTAAATATTGTTATATTTGTTTGTGCTTGAAAAAAATAATTCACATTGACCATATGGCAAACGCAATCACTATTAAAGATTTGGCCCGAATTTTAGGGATATCCGTATCCACCGTTTCCCGTGCTTTAAAAGATCACCCGGATATTAGTCAGGAAACGCGGAACAACGTACAGGAGCTTGCCCGCAAGATGAATTATAAACCCAATGCGATAGCCCTTAGCTTGCGTCAGAAAAAAACGAAGCTCATCGGAGTGGTGATTCCGCAGATCATTCATCATTTTTTTTCATGTGTAATCAGTGGTATTGAGCGGATTGCCAATGAGAATGGTTACAACGTGGTTATTTTTCAGAGTAATGAAGATTACGAGCGCGAAGTTTCCATTTGTCAATCCATCATCAATTCGCATATCGACGGATTGCTGATCTCCATGTCGAAAACGACCGACCGGATCGACCATCTGCGCGAATTGCAGGATTTGGGTATTCCGATGGTGTTCTTTGATCGTATTTGTGGCGAACTGAATACCGACCGCGTAGTAGTGGATGATTTTCAGGGAGCCCTGGCGGCCGTGCGCCATCTGATTTCGGTAGGATGTCGCCGAATCGCTCATCTGTCGGCTCCTCAGAATCTGGTGATTGCCCAAAAGCGTCAGCTGGGATATGTAGAGGCCTTGAAAGAGGCCGGAATCGCGGTAGATAAGGAATTGATCCTGCCGTGCGACAACCAATATGATGCACTCGAAGTAACCCGCCGCCTGATGGCGTTGCCCAATCCACCGGATGGCATTTTCGCCGTTAACGATCTTACCGCCGCCGGTGCGATGTATGCCCTTCACAAATTAAAATATCGTATCCCTGAAGATATCGCCGTATGCGGTTTTACCGACGGGATGGTTTCCACCCTTACAAATCCCACCCTCACTACCGTTGAGCAACACGGCGACGAGATCGGCGAGATTGCCGCCAAACTGCTGATACGCCGTATGGAAGAGAACGGTGATAAACTGCCTACGGTAACCAAAATCATTAAGACAAACCTGGTTGTGCGAGAATCGACACTGGGAGTGAATGAATAACACGTCCTCTGAAAATTCGGATGCTATCTCCTTAAGTTTTCAGAGCCGTCTCTTTTTGTGCTTTTTCGGGAGCAACCTATCGGTTGTCCGCGAAGAACCTGAATGCCGTCCGCGGAGAACTTAACTGTCGCTCCCCGAGCGGCGTTCGTGTTCTCCGCGGGCGGCAGTTGTGTTTTTCGTGAGCGACGTTCAGATTCTTCGCGGGCTAACATCCGCAGAAGTAGGTTGAAACATTTATACAGGGATGATAGATTTTTATTTATAATTATTCTGAATTACATTTGGTATTCGGTCTGAGTGAAACCATTTAAAACGTTTGCGAAACCCTGATTCCCCGCTTCAGCTGCTTGCAGAAGCGGGTAGAACGGTTTTTAAAATTTGCCGATACCGATAATCCTCGTATATTTGGAACGGCTTAGTATTTCTCTTTCTACGGTTGCTTTTCGCATTAATTGATGATTATATGATGAAAAGTAAGCCAAAGTTGAATTTTTGGCAAATTTGGAACATGAGTTTCGGGTTTTTGGGAATCCAGTTCGGATTCGCCCTTCAGAACGCGAACGCCAGCCGAATTTTGCAGACCTTCGGAGCGGATGTAGAACAACTCTCCTGGTTCTGGATCGCAGCTCCACTCACGGGGATGATCGTACAACCCATTATCGGGCATTTCAGCGATCAGACCTGGTGTAAGCTGGGACGCCGCCGTCCGTACTTCCTGGTAGGAGCCATTCTTACCTGCATCGCTCTTATCCTGATGCCCAATGCCCAATTACTGACTACTGTTGTGTCGCCGATGCTGATCGGGGGCGGAATGCTCATGATCATGGACGCCTCGATCAATGTGGCGATGGAGCCGTTCCGCGCGTTGGTAGCCGACTTGCTGCCGAGCGAACAACGTACGCTGGGATTTTCAATTCAGACTTTTTTGATCGGCCTGGGAGCTGTAATCGGCTCATGGCTGCCTTATATCCTTGCCGAATGGCTTGGCGTGGCGAAAACCGCTCCCGAGGGGGCTGTTCCGCAAAACGTGATTTTCTCATTCTACATCGGCGCCGCGGCATTGATATCGTCGGTGATCTGGACCATTTGCCGGACGAAAGAGTATGCGCCCGATCCGGCCGAGCTGAAAAAGGAAAAAAGCGCCGGCGGTCTGTCGGCTATCTTCCGCGATTTCGTGAATATGCCTAAAGCGATGAAGCAATTGGGTGTAGTACAGTTCTTTTCGTGGTTCGCCCTCTTCTCCATGTGGGTGTTTACCACGCCGGCGGTTGCCACTCATATCTATGGTACGTCGATCGGCGACAGTTCGAGCGAAACCTATCAGGATGCCGCCAACTGGGTGGGCATCATCTTCGGTGTTTACAATGCCATCTCAGCCATTTACGCGCTGCTGCTTCCGGCTATCGCCCGTCGCTTCGGACGTAAAATGACACACTCCTTTTCGCTTACCATGGGGGGCATCTCCCTTATCTCGATATTCTTTATTACTAATCCGCTGTGGTTGCTGTTGCCGATGGTGGGTATCGGTATGGCCTGGGGCAGTATCCTGGCAATGCCGTACGCTATCCTGGCAGGTTCGTTGCCGGCAGCCAAGATGGGTATCTATATGGGTATCTTCAACTTCTTCATTACCATTCCGCAGATTATCAACGGTATCATCGGCGGTCCTATCGTAAAACAATTATTCCATTCGCAAGCGATCTATTCATTGGTGATGGCGGGCTGCTGCCTGTTCGTTGCCGCTATTTCGGTCATCTTCGTCGAAGATAAAGATGACGTGGTACAGTGGGCAAGAAAAAAAGCTGACGCCCCTTTGAGTCTGGAACATACAAATAATGAAATCTGACCTGATTATGATAAAGTGCTGTATTTTTGATTTAGACGGTGTATTGGTGGATACCGCTAAATATCATTATCTGGCGTGGAAATCGGTGGCCCGCGAAATGGGATTCGATTTTACCGAACAGGATAATGAAAGACTGAAAGGGGTGAGCCGTATGGCTTCGCTGGATATTCTGCTCTCCATCGGAGGAGTAACCTTGACTGATGATGAAAAACGACAGGTGGCCGATCGAAAGAACAGCCGTTATCTGGAGTATATCCTGAAAATGACGCCCGACGAGGTATTGCCGGGGGTGATTGATTTTCTGAATGAACTGAAGAAACGGTCGGTGAAAATAGCGCTGGGATCGGCCAGCAAAAACGCCCTTACCATTTTACGGCAGACCGGTATCGAACACTTTTTCGATGCCATTGCCGACGGCAATAACGTGACTCATGCCAAACCTGACCCCGAAGTGTTTCTGACGGCGGCATCGCTCGCCGGCACGGTACCTGCCGAAAGTCTGGTCTTTGAGGATGCGGTAGCGGGAATCGAGGCGGCCCATCGCGCCGGCATACGTGCCGTAGGGGTGGGTGATGCGAATATCCTGACGGAAGCCGATTACCATATTCGTGGCTTTCTTGAAAAGGAGATGCTGCTGCAATTATTAAACTGAAAAACAACTGGGTTATGAGACAATATTTAAAAGCCGACCCTTGGCGTATTATTGAAGAGGGTTTTGATCCGGCTAATCAGCGTTCGTCCGAAAGCATCTTCAGCCTGGGTAACGGGCATATGGGGCAACGGGCTAATTTCGAAGAAACATACGGAGGCTCTTCATTGCAGGGCACTTATATAGCGGGGGTGTATTATACTGACAAAACCCGCGTGGGATGGTGGAAAAACGGTTATCCCGAATACTTTGCCAAGGTGCTCAACGCTCCCAGCTGGAACGGGGTGGGCGTACAGGTAAACGGCGAAGAACTTGATTTGGCGAACTGCCGGGTATCGCGCTTCGTGCGGATTCTGGATATGAAAGAGGGATTGCTGGAGCGTACCTTCGTAGCTCAGTTTCCGGACGGCAAGGAGATCGAGGTGGCCGCGCGCCGCTTTATCAGCATGGACCGGAAAGAGATCGCCGCGATCCGTTATTCGGTCACGCCCCTCAACTTTTCGGGTAAGGTTACGTTTACCTCGTCGATCGACGGAAACGTACGCAACCAGGATGCCAACTACGACGAGCTTTTCTGGAACATACTCGATACGAAAGTGTATCCTACCGAATCGTACCTATTGGCGGAAACCCGCAAGACCGGGTTTCGCGTGGGATTCGGCGTGAAATATCAACTGACGGTAGATGGTGCGCCCGCATCGCTGCTTCAGGAGGAACGGGTGGCGGAAGCCGACCGCGCCTACAACCGCATAACAGTGGATTTGAAAGAGGGCGAAGAGGCGGTATTCTATAAATATGTTGCCGTGGTGAGCAGTTTGAACGAGCCTGTCGATAAGTTGATTACGAAGGCGATGACGCTGGTGGCCGATGCGGCTTCGCAGGGATTCGGCAAACTTTTCGATGCCCATAAGAAACGTTGGGAATCGATCTGGAAACATGCCGATATTGTCATTGCCGGCGATACGGAAGCTCAACAGGGGATTCGCTTCAATATCTTCCACCTGAACCAAACCTATACGGGCGACGACGCGCGTCTGAATATCGGGCCGAAGGGATTTACCGGTGAAAAATACGGCGGCAGCACTTATTGGGATACCGAAGCGTACTGCCTGCCTTTCTATCTTTCGACAGCTTCCTCCGAAATCGCCCGCAATCTGCTGGTGTATCGGTATAAACAGCTCGACAAGGCGATTGAGAACGGTGCGAAACTGGGCTTTACAGATGGGGCGGCACTCTTTCCGATGGTAACCATGAACGGCGAGGAGTGTCATAACGAGTGGGAGATCACGTTTGAAGAGATTCACCGCAACGGTGCCATCGCATATGCCATCGAGAAGTTCATCCGCTATACGGGCGACGACTCTTATCTGAGAGAAGGAGGCCTGGAAGTATTGATCGGCATAGCGCGTTTCTGGGCGCAACGCATCACCTGGAGCGAAGAGCGGGGCAAATATGTGATGCTCGGCGTAACGGGGCCGAACGAATATGAGAATAATGTCAATAACAACTGGTATACAAGCAAAATAGCGGCATGGTGCATGCGCTATGCCATCGAATCGCTCGAACGGGTAAAACAGGAATATCCGGAAGTATGGGAAACGATCGTTACCAAAACTGGATTCGACGCGACGGGGGAACCTGAAAAATGGCAGCATATCATCGATCACCTCTATTTGCCGGAAGATACCCAACGAGGAATTTTCTTGCAACAGGACGGGTATCTGGATAAAGAACAGACGCTTGCCCGGGATTTGAACCCGGCACAGCGCCCTATCAACCAGCATTGGTCGTGGGACCGTATTCTGCGCAGTTGCTTTATCAAGCAGGCGGATGTATTGCAGGGGATCTATTTCTTCGAAGATGAATACGATACGGATACCATCCGGCGCAATTATGAGTTTTACGAACCGCGCACGGTGCACGAGTCGTCGCTTTCGCCTTGCATCCATTCGATACTGGCTGCGCGGATCGGCGAGCCGGAACAGGCTTACCGCCTCTATCTGCGTACGTCGCGCCTTGACCTTGACGATTATAATAATGAGGCGCACGAAGGGCTGCATATCACGTCGATGGCAGGTACATGGCTGTCGGTGGTGGAAGGTTTCGGCGGTATGCGGGTGAAGGACAATATGTTGTGTTTTCAGCCATCCATACCGGATAAATGGCGCAGCTTTTCATTTAAAACCGTATTCCGAGGCAATACGCTTCAGGTGACGATTGATCATTTCAACATCATCATTTCGAATGAAGAGGGGCCCGATATGCAAGTATGCATCTCCGGAAAACAGTATCCGGTGGCGGCGGTATCGAAATTGCACATCACTTACTAACTGAAAAACAATTCAACAGCACATGAAGAACAATAAGCCATTTGTCTTAGCGACTTTTTTCCTGGCGGCCGTTTGGAGCGGTAACGCTGTTTCGGCAGCGACCGCCGACCCCGTGAAGCGGATCGAACCGATGAACTGGTGGGTGGGAATGCAAGACACTACCTTGCAATTGGTGGTGTACGGTACCGACATCGCGCAATGGCAGCCTTCGGTGAACTATCCGGGGGTAACCTTGCAAAAGGCGGTAACGGTGAAGAATCCGAATTACCAGTTTATTTACCTTTCTGTCGCGCCCGATACCAAACCGGGCGACGTAACCCTTACGTTCCGGAAAGGGAAACAGCGCTTTACACGCTCGTATCCGCTTTTGGCCCGAGAGGCCGGATCGGCTGCGCGGCAGGGATTCAATTCGTCGGACGCGATTTATCTGTTGATGCCCGACCGTTTCGCCAACGGAAATCCGGCGAACGATTCGCATCCGGACATGAAGGAGAAGGCGAACCGGAAAGATATGAACGGGCGCCACGGGGGCGATATACAAGGGGTGATTGATCATCTCGATTATTTGCAGGATCTGGGCTTCACGGCGATCTGGAGCACTCCGATGATGGAGGATAATCTGCCCACTTATTCGTATCATACCTACGCGATTAGTGATTTTTACAACATCGACCCGCGTTACGGTACGCGCGAAGATTACCGCCGCCTGTCGGACGAGGCGAAGAAACGGGGCATCAAACTGATTATGGATGTGGTGACGAACCATGCTTCGACTGAACACTATATGGTAAAAGACCGTCCGACCGACGACTGGATTCATCCGGAAGAACGGTGCAATTTCCGGGTTTGGACGGTGCAGGACCCTTATGCTTCGCAGGTGGATAAGAACTTGAACGCTACCGGATGGTTCGATACGACCATGGCCGACCTCAATCAGAATAATCCGTTGTTTATGGATTATCTGACGCAGAATGCGGTATGGTGGATCGAATATGCCGGGTTGGGCGGTCTGCGCATCGATACTTATCCGTATAACTATCCGGGAGCCATGACTCGCTTCAACGAGCGGGTGATGCGCGAATATCCGAACCTGAACATCGTAGGAGAAGTGTGGATGCACGAGCCGATGGAGGTGGCTTACTGGCAGAAAGACGCCAATAACAACGACGGGTTCAACTCGCAGCTTCCTACGGTGATGGATTTCCCGCTGACCGACGCGCTCAATCAGTTTACAAAAGAGAAACAGGGGTGGGAAGATGGTATCATGCGTGTATATAAGAATTTTACACGCGATTACCTGTATCCGAATACGAACAATATCATGCTTTTCGCCGATAACCACGATACGGAGCGGCTATGGCGTAAAATAGACGGAAAAGTAGCCGATTTCAAACTGATATTCGCCATCCTATCTACGGTTCGCGGCATTCCGCAGGTGTATTACGGAACGGAGATTATGATGGACGGTGTGAAAGAGGTGGGCGACGGTGATATCCGCCGTGATTTTCCGGGCGGATGGCCGGGCGATTCTATCAATGCCTTTACGGCTGAGGGACGTACGCCCGAGCAGAACGAAGTGTTCGATTATATGCGTACGCTGCTCAACTGGCGTAAGCAGAATGCGGTGATTCATTCGGGCAAAACGATGCATTATGTGCCGCAAGACGAAGTGTACGTTTACTTCCGCTATAACGACGACAAGAAAGTGATGGTGGCGCTCAACAATTCGGATACCGACGCGAAGAGCATTTCGCTCGATCGTTATGGTGAAATGTTGCAGGGCGTAAAATCGGGTAAAGATGTCGTAACCGGCAAGGTGTATCCGCTTCAGAACTCACTGAGCATTCCCGCTAAGAGTGCCTTGATTCTGGAAGTGGAGTAAAAACAAACAATATCATAAGTAATTAAGATGAAAAAATATTCGATGATGCTTTGCGGTCTTTTATCCGCGGCAATGGCGGTAGGGGGCGAAGTGATATCGCCCGACGGCAATGTGAAACTGATTTTTTCGGTAGATGAGGCGGGACGCCCGCTTTATGAACTCGCTTATAAGGGGAAACCCGTTATCAAGCCTTCGTTATTGGGGCTGACGTGTAAGGATAATATCGACCTGACCTCCGGATTCAAGGTGGCAGGAGAAACTCCTTCTCAATTCGATGAAACGTGGCAACCGGTATGGGGCGAGGTGAAAGAGATTCGGAATAATTACAATGAGCTGGAGGCGAAACTGATACAGCCGGCAAGCAATATCGAGATGATCGTGCGTTTCCGTGTATTCAACGACGGGCTCGGCTTCCGCTACGAATTTCCTTACCAGGATAATCTGGGCTATTTCGTGATCCGGGAAGAGAATACGCAGTTTGCCATGGCAGGCGATCATAAAGCGTTCTGGCTGCCGGGCGATTACGATACGCAGGAATACAGTACGGTAACGTCGGATTTATCGCAAATCCGCGGACTGATGCAACAATCGATCACGCCCAATGCTTCGCAAACCCCTTTTTCGCCTACCGGGGTGCAGACTCCGTTGATGATGAAAAGTAAAGAGGGGCTTTATATCAACCTGCATGAGGCGGCGCTGAAGGATTACTCTTGCATGTCGCTCGATTTGGACGATAAGAACATGGTGTTTTCATCGCATCTGACTCCGGATGCACAAGGAAACAAAGGATATTTGCAAACGCCGTGCCAATCGCCGTGGCGTACGGTGATCGTAAGTGATGACGCGCGTGATATTCTCGCTTCGAAAACGATTCTGAATCTGAACGAGCCGTGTAAATATACGGATACCGAATGGATCAAACCGGTAAAATACGTGGGCGTATGGTGGGAAATGATTACCGGGAAAGCGAGTTGGGCGTATTGTGATTTGCCGCAGGTGAAGCTGGGTGAAACCGATTTCACTCAAGTGAAACCCAATGGCAAACATTCGGCCAATAACGACCGCGTAAAACAGTATATCGATTTTGCGGCCGACAACGGGTTTGATGCCGTGTTGGTGGAGGGCTGGAACGTTGGTTGGGAAGACTGGTTCGGCAAATCAAAAGATTATGTATTCGATTTCATTACGCCGTATCCCGATTTCGATCCGAAGATGCTCAACGATTATGCCCATTCGAAAGGGGTGAAGCTGATTATGCATCATGAAACTTCGGGCTCGGTACGGAATTATGAGCGCCATCTGGATAAGGCGTATCAGTTTATGGCGGATCATGGATATAACTCTGTGAAAAGCGGATATGTGGGCAACATCATTCCGCGCGGAGAGTATCACTACGGGCAATGGATGGTAAACCATTATCAATATGCGCTTGAGAAGGCGGCCGAATATAAGGTGATGGTGAACGCGCACGAGGCAGTGCGCCCTACAGGCCTTTGCCGCACCTATCCGAACCTGATCGGCAACGAGTCGGCGCGGGGTACCGAATATGAATCGTTTGGGGGCAACAATGCCGACCATACGACGATATTGCCGTTTACCCGCCTGATGGGTGGACCGATGGATTATACGCCGGGTATCTTCGAAATGGATCTGAGCAAGATGAATCCGGATAACGGATCGCACGTAAACACGACGCTGGCGCGCCAGCTGGCGCTTTATGTAACGATGTACAGTCCGTTGCAGATGGCGGCCGACGTGATTGAAAACTATCAGCGATTCCCGGATGCCTTCCAATTCATCAAGGATGTGCCGGTGGCATGGGACGATACGAAGATTCTGCAGGCGGAACCGGGCGATTACATCGCCATTGCGCGCAAACAGAAAGATGGCAACGACTGGTTTGTTGGTTGTACGGTGGATGAGAACGGTTTTAATTCGGAAATTTCGCTCGACTTCCTCGATCCCGACAAAAAATATGAAGCGACCATCTATGCTGACGCTAAGGATGCCCATTACAAAACCAATCCGCAGGCGTATCGCATCCGGAAACAAAAAGTTACCCGTAAATCAAAAATAACGCAGCAGTGCGCGCCGGGAGGCGGATACGCGATTTCGATACGGGAAATATAAGTGATAAAATAACTATATTTTTTAATTAAAAAAAATATATATATTGTGGCCGATTTGGATGTTTAGATATCCGGATCGGCCATAATATTTATTTGATCTACACTATTTATTTTAGAATGTATTTTTGTATGAAGAGAAGGAACATTTTCTTATTTATTATTTTTTGCTTTAGTTTTTTTGTTAATGCGCAGATTATAAGGTATGAAGTTGACGGGCGAACAGGTGGACTGGTATCTGTGACAATGAAAAATGCGCATAATAATATGAACTGGATTTTAAGATGCGATACCACTCAATATAAATCAATAGGATCGGAATATCAATGGGGTTTAGGAGGGGTAGCGCTTGTAACTCCGACAGAAACCCAAAATGTTAACTGGGTATTTGACCGGCATGGTTGCTTTGAGAATGGGCTGATAAAGATTTGTGTGAGCCGGAAACTGATACAAGGTAATTCTGTATTACAAGAAGAATATCGGTTTACGAATATTTCCGGCAATCCGATTATGCTGAAAGACCTCTATGTAAATACACCTATGAATGATAATTATCCGGATGCGACCACTTGCATGCAAAGTCGGGTAAATGCGCATATCTGGAGTTCGGGTGATGTGGTGTACATCAACGGAATTCAGATGAGCGGAACACCTCCTCATTTCGGACTTGTTATGCATGACAGCTCTTTTAAAGGGGATGGCTATGAGATATTCGGGCGTTCAAGAACTGCGGATGGATGGTCGAATAATCGAGGTATTATCGCGCTTGATTTTAAGGATAAACAGTTACAGCCCGGAGAAAGTGCTGTTTTAAGCTGGGATATTTTCTCGCATCGTTCTCACAAAGATTTTTTTAATAAAGCAGAGAAGCTAGGAATGTTGCGTTTAGAGGCAGACCGCTATACCTATGAACTAGGTGATATATGTAAGATCGATTTGATAGCTCCTAAAGGATGTAATCCTACCGGTTTTGATGTGGATGGGAAGGCTTATTCGCTCGTAAAGGAAAATGGGAAGTACTCTGTGCGTTTTAAGACTGAAAATTTGGGGAATAATCTTGTTACGGTATTTTACGATAACGGAAAATATACTACGGCGGAAGTTCAGGTAATATCAAGTGAAGCTGGCTTGGTTGATAAGCGTGTGAATTTTATAATTGATAACCAGCAATATCAGAATAAAGGAGATAAGCGCTACGGAGCATATATGGTATACGATAATGAAGAGAATAAGATTTTCTTGAATGATAAGCCCTCTTCAAGTTATTATGATCGGGATGAAGGTGCTGAGCGTTTAGGGATGGGACTACTGGTTGCTCTTCAATATCAGGATACGAAAGATGAAAAGCTACTTAACTCGTTAAATAAATATATAAGATTTGTACGTAATCAGTTACAAACCGAAGATTATACCACTTATTCTACATATCGTCATGAAGGGCGCAACCGAGCTTATAACTATCCGTGGATAGCCCATTTGTATGTGGAAATGTATAAATGTACCGGACAAAAGTCATACTTGTTAGATTGCTATCAGACGATGCGTGCCATGTATCGCCATTTCGGTCATGGGTTTTATGCATTTGACATACCGGTGTATGAAAGTATAACCCTGTTGCGAAAAGAAGAGTTTCATGCACAGGCCGATACATTATTGACGGATTATAAAGCGGCGGCTGATATTTATCTGAAAAACGGAACCAATTACCCACCACATGAAGTGAATTATGAACAGACAATCGTATCGCCACTGATTCTGTTGCTTACTCAGCTGGATATGCTTACGGGTGATCCGCGCTATATGGCAGAGGTAGAGAAGCATATGCCGTTGTTAGAGGCCTTTTCCGGATTTCAGCCTTCTCATCATCTGAATGAGATCGGGATTCGTCATTGGGATGGTTATTGGTTTGGAAAACGTGAATTCTGGGGAGATACTTTCCCGCATTATTGGTCGGCAATGACCGGAATGTGTTATGCTTATTATGCAAAATGTAGCGGAAATGAGGAGTATAAAAAACGTGCGGAGAATGTGGTGAGAAATAATTTTTCGCAGTTTTTTGAAGATGGTAAAGCATCTTGTGCCTATCTCTATCCGAACCGTGTAAATAAACAGCCTGCTAAATTTTATGATCCATATGCGAATGACCAGGATTTTGCTTTGGTATTTTATAAAATGATTAAAAATCTGAATAAGTAATAGTTTGTCAATTTATAGATGGTTTAAAAGCATGATTGGGCTTGCGTTTTTTAGTTATATTCTTTTTTATAACGGGCGGGAGAGGTCCCGGTGATCTCCTGAAACACTCTGGTAAAATGATATCGGTTAGAAAAACCGGTATTTTCGGCTATCGTCTCGATCGTATCGTTTGAATGAAGTAATTGTACGCAAGCCTGGTTAATGCGCTTGTTTTTAATATACCGCTGTAGTGTAATGCCTATCTCCTCTTTGAAAAGATGGGCGAAGGCATTTGTAGACATACAAGTAATGCTGGCAAGGATATCATTCGATAGATCTTTGTCAATATGGTTTTCTATATAGTGAATTACTTTGCTAACCCTGTCGTCTTTACATAGATGTTCCCATTTTTCCTGATTGATTCCGGCAAATAATTCACAAATGAGCGATTGGATAGCAAGAAAAAATCCGAAATTAATTGTTTCCACCTGGTTTGACAGGTAATCCTGAAGCGTGCTGATTTTTGTTTTCAGATATTCATTCATCGGAAAAGCGAAAATGGCAGGCTGGATATTATCGTATGGATATCCTACGGTGAAATGAATAAACAGATGTTCAATTGCGCCCTCCCGAATGAGTGTATTCCGTTTTTCCTTATTCAAATCAGCAATTCGGCCCCCTTTTAAATGGTAGGATTCTTTCGGAATCGTATGGTTGTACAGATAAGATGAATAACGGGTATTCGGAGCAATCAGGTAAAGCGTATCGGGTGTGAGCGGATATATTTTCTGATCCGATTTAATAAAGCCTCCTTCTTGAGAGTTATAATAGATACGCCAGTAGGGAAATGCCAATTGCGGGTGTTCCCAGTTTAATAACCACCAGAATCGACAACAAAGTAACTGTAGATTGAACTTAGGGAAGTATTGAACGATCTCGGACGGATCGCCGGTATAGGTGCTTTTCTTGGTCATCAGAAATAAATATTTGTTTTAGATACAAATGTATGCTTTTGCGATATTTTTAAATATCTTCAAGTCCATATTTTTGCTACAGAAAAATAACTGATACCATTTTTTATGAAAGACATCGCAATTGTATTCGATTGTGGGGCTACCAACGTACGTGTAATAGCTATTGATACCCATGGGAAAATAGTGGCATCCCATGCCGCGGCAAATGAAACAGATGCCGATCCGAACCTGGAAGGGGGGCGGATTTGGGATTTGCAGAAGCTGTGGGGAAAACTCGCTGCCGCGTCGCTTAAAGTAACCGCTTCGATCGATGTAAACAGAATAGCGGGGGTAACATTTACAACATTCGGAGTGGATGGTACTTTCGTGGATAAAACCGGAAACTTACTCTATCCGATCGTATCCTGGCAATGCGACAGAACGACTCCTCTTATAGAGACCATACAAAAATATATCCCGAATGAAAAACTGTCTGATATCAGCGGTATTTACCCTTATGCCTTCAATACCATTTATAAAATGGTTTGGTTTAAAGAGAACCGTCCCGATATTTTAGAAAAGGCTTCCCGGTTTTTATTTATCCCTTCGTTGCTTATAATGAAACTTACCGGCTCGATGCTTAATGACGTAACGATGTGCGGTACGTCAATGATGACCGGGTTATTCGAAAGGGACTTTTCAAAACAGATACTGACGGCTGTCGGAATAGAGCGGGATCTGTTTGGTACGGTTGGCGAACCGGGAGATTTAGCCGGCAAGGTATCTGCCGCCGGAAGTGTGGCGACGGGTATTCCGGAGCAGACGCCGGTCTTTTTGGCAGGTCACGATACGCAGTTTGCCATTTACGGTTCGGGTGCGGAATTAAATCAACCGGTATTGAGTTCGGGCACATGGGAGATACTGATGGGCAGAAGCGTAGTTGCATCTGTTAATCGGGATAAGGATGTACGCAAAAATCTGACAATCGAGCTGGATGCGGTAAAAGGAGTATGCAACATGGGGCAGAATTGGCTTGGATCGGGAGTGCTGGAATGGTTTTTCCGTAATTTCTATTCCGGTTTGAGCGGAGATAAGCTCTACGAAACTGCAATTGCCGAAGCGGAAGCGGTGGCCCCGGGATCGCATCATCTGACCATTGATCCCGCTTTTTATCGGGATGGCGAAAGCAAGAATGCCGGGTCGATAAACGGCCTTACGATTGCAACCACTCGCGGTGAAATTTTCAGAGCGTTATTGGAGAGTCTCTCATTCCGTTTGCGCGAAGCGCTCGAAGAGCTGGAAAGGGCGGGCGGCTTTAAAGCCAATGAAATTATCTGTGTGGGAGGCGGTTCGAAGAATCGTTTATGGAATCAGCTTCGTGCAGATATTTGCCGGATTCCGGTACGCACGATCGATCAGAAGGAAACTACCGTATTGGGCGCTTCATTCTTCGTTTTTTACGGAGCCGGAGTGTATACAAGTGTGGAAGAAGCCAGAAGTAATATCGATTATCGTCCTCAATTGATTTGTCCCCGACCTGAAAACGAAAAAATATACGATGTTTTATACCATGATTATCTGAAGAACAAGTATATGTGTTAATAGCAAATCTTAAATCCGAATCCATGAAAAAACAACCTAAAGTCGTTGAAAAGCGATATCTCTTATCCTTTATACTTATTACCTCTTTATTCGCGTTATGGGGATTTGCCAATGATATTACAAATCCCATGGTGGCGGCGTTTCAGACCGTAATGGAGATTTCGGTGGCAAAAGCATCGCTTGTTCAGTTCGCCTTTTATGGTGGATACGCTACGATGGCGATACCTGCCGCACTATTCATACAGCGGCATGGCTATAAAAGCGGTCTGTTGCTTGGGCTGGCGCTTTATGCCATCGGTGCATTTCTGTTCTGGCCCGCGGCCTATTATCAACAATTCGAATTTTTCCTGATTTCGCTGTATATACTCACGTTCGGACTCGCGTTTCTTGAAACGACCGCCAATCCGGCTATCCTTTATCTGGGAGACGAAAAAACGGCGACCCGTCGTCTGAATCTGGCGCAGGCCTTCAATCCGATGGGCTCTTTGTTTGGAATGTTTATCGCTTCGAAAGGGGTATTGACCTCTTTGGTTTCGGATAAACAGCGAAACGAGGCGGGAGAACTGATTTTCTCGACGTTGACCGAAGAGGCTAAGATGAGTATTCGCACGCATGACCTGGAGGTGATTCGTACTCCTTATGTAATACTGGGGGTGGTCGTGGTGATCATGTTTCTGATTATCGCCTTCACGAAAATACCGAATGCGGGCACGCATCAAAAAATCAAGACAAAAGATTCTTTCCTACGATTGATTCACAACAAAAATTATGTATACGGCGTACTTACGCAGGTATTTTATGTAGCGGCCCAAATTATGTGCTGGACATTTATTATTCAATATGCGGATAATCTGGGTATTCCGAAGGCAGAGGCGCAAATGTATAACATCGTTGCCATGTCGTTGTTTTTGACCAGTCGTTTCATCAGTACATTCTTAATGAAATACGTGAATGCCCGTTTGTTATTGATGTTTTTCGGAATGGGTGCGATGATTACGGTATCCGGAGCGATATTCTTAGAAAATATGGCCGGTTTATATTGTTTGGTTGCAACATCAGCCTTTATGTCGTTAATGTTCCCGACAATCTATGGTATCGCCCTGAGTAATGTGGGAAAAGATGGTACGTTGGGTGCCGCAGGGCTGGTAATGGCGATTGTAGGAGGAGCGTTGATGCCGCCGTTGCAAGGGTCGATTATCGATTTGGGCGAAGTGGGCTATCTGCCTGCTGTCAATTTCTCTTTTATACTGCCGTTAATTTGCTTTACAGTCATTTCGGTTTACGGGTATGCTACGTACAAAAGCTATAAGATAGTACTCAATACAAATAATAAGATAAATAAAAACATAGAGTTAGATAAATTATGCTGAAGAAAATATCACCTCTCATTAGTCCCGATTTGCTGGTAGCGCTTTATTGTGCCGGACATGGTGACGAAATCGTTTTGGCGGATGCTCATTTTCCTGCCGAGACCTATAATAAAAGAGTTATACGTGCCGATGGAATTAAGATTGCCGATCTGCTGAAGGCGATTATGCCTTTGTTCGAGCTGGATGCGTATGTAGGAAATCCATTGACGATGATGGCCGCCGTAAGTGACGATACGCTCGATCCTGCTGTAGAGGAACAGTATATGAAGAGTATCCGAATCACTGATCCGCAAGCCAAAGCTCCGGCCCGAATGAACCGGTATGAATTTTATGCCCGGACACGTGATGCATATGCGGTTGTGGTTACCGGCGAAACGGCTAAATACGGTAATATAATCCTAAAGAAAGGGGTAATTCCGGTAGAAGAATAAATCAAAATAGAATCAAAAACTAAAAATCAAATAATACAGAAATGAAGAAATATCCTAAAATTGGCATTCGCCCTACGATTGATGGTCGTCAGGGAGTACTACAGGTGCGAGAGTCACTGGAAGAGCAAACCATGAATATGGCAAAATCGGCAGCAAAACTGTTTGAAGAGCATCTGAAGTATTCGGATGGCACGCCCGTACAGGTGGTAATCGCAGATACGACGATCGGGCGTGTGCCGGAAGCAGCTGCATGTGCCGCTAAATTCCAGCGTGAGGGCGTTGATATTACGCTTACCGTAACTCCTTGCTGGTGTTATGGATCTGAAACGATGGATATGGATAAGAATACCATAAAAGGTGTTTGGGGATTTAACGGGACCGAGCGTCCCGGTGCGGTATATCTGGCTGCCGTGTTGGCCGGACATGCTCAAAAAGGACTACCTGCCTTCGGTATTTACGGACATGATGTGCAGGATGCCGACGATACCTCTATTCCGGCAGATGTGCAGGAAAAACTATTGCGATTCGGACGTGCCGCGGTTGCGGTAGGACAGATGCGCGGACAGTCGTATCTGCAGATCGGCTCTATCTGTATGGGTATCGCGGGCTCGATTATCGACTCTGATTTTATTGAAGAATACCTGGGCATGCGTGTCGAATCGGTAGATGAGGTGGAAATTATCCGCCGTATGTCGGAAGGTATTTATGATCCGGCTGAATTTGAAAAAGCACTTGCCTGGACTAAAGAAAAATGTAAACAAGGATTCGATAAGAATCCGGCGGACTTGCAGAAAACTCCCGAAGAGATTGAAAAAGACTGGGAGTTCGTGGTGAAAATGATGATCATCATCAAAGACCTGATGCAGGGCAATCCGAATCTGCCCAAAGGATGTGAAGAGGAACGACTAGGGCATAATGCGATTGCGGCCGGTTTTCAGGGACAGCGTCAATGGACCGATTTTTATCCGAACGCCGATTATCCCGAAGCCCTGCTGAATACCTCTTTCGACTGGAACGGAGCGCGTGAGCCGTTTGTATTGGCGACTGAAAACGATGTCCTCAACGGATTAGGTATGTTGTTTATGAAACTTCTTACTAATCGTCCGCAAATGTTTGCCGACGTGCGTACGTATTGGAGCAGTGAAGCCGTTAAAAAAGCAACCGGTTATGAGCTGGAAGGCTTGGCTAAAGAAGCCGATGGCTTCATTCATTTGATTAATTCCGGAGCCTGTTGTCTTGATGCTTGTGGTGAGGTAAAAGACGAATCAGGCGACGGAATAATCAAAGAGTGGTATAATATGAGTGCCGAAGATCAGGATCGCGTGATGCAGTCGGTGGAATGGTGTGCGGCAGACAGCGGCTATTTCCGCGGGGCCGGATTCTCATCCCGTTTTCTTACCCGTGCGCAGATGCCGGTGACGATGATTCGTCTGAATCTGGTAAAAGGTCTTGGGCCGGTTCTTCAGATTGCAGAGGGTTGGACCATCAATCTGCCGGATGAAGTTTCGGATAAATTATGGAAACGTACTGATTATACATGGCCTTGTACCTGGTTTGCTCCGCGCATTACCGGTAAAGGCGCCTTTAAGAGCGCGTATGACGTAATGAACAACTGGGGTGCGAATCATGGTGCGATCAGTTATGGACATATCGGTGCCGATCTGATCACACTCTGTTCGATGTTACGTATTCCGGTGTGCATGCATAATGTGCCGGAAGAGAATATTTTCCGCCCGGCTGCATGGAATGCGTTCGGAATGGAGAAAGAGGGGCAGGATTACCGTGCTTGTAAAAACTATGGACCGTTGTATAAATAAGCAAATCGATAAAAAATGACAATGATAACAGAATTGCAGATTGAAGAGTTTTTGCGACAGGCTCATCGGGTTGGGAATGCGAAGCTGTCGTTATGCAGCAGTGGCAATATCTCATGGCGCATCGGAGATGAAGCATTGGTTTCGGGAACCGGTTCATGGGTTCCGGAACTGAAAAAGGAAAAAGTGGCTATTTGCAATATTGCGGAAGGCACTTCTGTAAACGGGGTGAAACCATCTATGGAAAGTTCGTTTCATCTGGGTATTCTGCGGAATCGTCCGGATGTGAATGTGGTATTGCATTTCCAGTCGGAATACGCTACTGCGGTAGCTTGTATGAAAAACAAGCCGACCAATTTTAATGTAACCGCAGAGGTGCCATGCCATGTGGGGAAAGAGATTCCGGTGATTCCTTATTACCGTCCGGGTTCACCCGAATTGGCGGCGGCGGTGATTGCCGCAATGGCAGATCATAATTCGGTGTTGCTGACAAACCATGGACAGGTAGTTTGCGGCAAAGATTTTGATCAGGCATTCGAACGGGCTACTTTCTTTGAAATGGCTTGCCGGATTATCGTACAGAGCGGTGGCGACTATACGGTGCTTACCGAACAGGAAATAAAAGATCTTGATATATATGTGCTTGGTAAAAAAGGTTGATTACTTTTCTTGTTTTGTAATATGAGGACTGATTATCCTTATGTAAATTAAATGGTTAGAGAGCTGGTTTCTGTTTTTGACGGAAATCAGCTTTTTACTTTCATAAAATAACATTACATTTGCGCGAAATTCATCCCGATGTCCATCATAAGAACGAGATTAGTTTCGCTTTTCCCCGCCTCTTATCATAGCCGGTACTCATCCGAGTTTCCGTGCGGACATTCCCTGCAAAACAATCAGATTATTTATTTACAGACTTTTTGTTCGTCTGCCCATTGCGTGCAGGCCACCTCGTCGTATCCTTTTGTATTATCATCTACCATAATAAAAATTACTTATGAATTCTGTTGAGCAAGTCATGACCGAATCTATCGAACAAGCAGTTGAACCCATGCGCCCTGCCGATCTGGTGTATGGAATCGAGGAGCGTCCCCCTTTCAAAGATGCCTTTTTTGCGGCCTTACAACATTTGCTGGCCATTTTTGTGGCGATTATTACCCCCCCTTTAATTATTGCAGGAGCCTTGCAGCTGGATCTTGAGACAACAAGTTTTCTGGTTTCAATGGCTCTTTTTGTATCCGGCATATCCACTTTTATCCAATGCCGCCGCATCGGTGGTGTGGGCGCGGGGCTGCTTTGCATACAAGGTACCAGTTTTTCATTTATCGGGCCCATCATCACGGCCGGACTTGCCGGTGGTTTACCGCTTATCTTCGGTAGCTGTATGGCTGCCGCTCCGGTGGAAATGATTGTAAGTCGCACGTTTAAGCATATGCGCAATATCATTACCCCTTTGGTATCGGGTATCGTGGTGCTGCTTATCGGGCTCAGCCTGATCAAAGTGGGTATCGTAGCGTGCGGGGGTGGCTTTGGAGCCATGAGCGACGGAACCTTCGGATCGTGGAAGAATCTGCTGGTTGCGGGTGTGGTTTTGATTTGCGTATTGCTTTTCAACCGGAGTAAAAACAAATACCTCCGCATGAGTTCAATCGTACTGGGATTGTGTGCGGGCTATGCGTTGGCTTTCGCTTTCGGCATGGTGGATATGAGCGCCATGGCCAACAGCAGCCTGAGCGGTATCCATTTGCCGGTTCCTTTTAAATACGGCCTTGATTTCAACGTATCAACCATCATCGCAATCGGTCTGGTATATATGATCACAGCTATCGAAGCGACGGGCGACGTAACGGCCAATTCGATGATCTCGGGCGAACCGATCGAAGGAGAGAAATACATGAAACGCGTATCGGGAGGGATTCTTGCCGATGGGGTGAATTCATTTATCGCCGGCGTATTCAACTCTTTCCCGAATTCAATCTTCGCTCAAAACAACGGTATCATTCAGCTCACAGGGGTGGCAAGTCGTCATGTGGGTTATTATATCGCCGGTATGCTGGTGGTGCTCGGATTGTTTCCGTTTGTAGGAACCATCTTTTCGTTGATGCCCGAACCGGTATTGGGGGGAGCGACGTTGCTGATGTTCGGTACCGTAGCGGCCGCCGGCATCCGGATTGTGGCCTCTCAGAAAATCGACCGGAAGGCTACGTTGGTATTGGCCGTAAGCTTGTCATTGGGGCTTGGCGTAGAGCTGATGCCCGATATCCTAAAAACCGCTCCCGAGGCGATTAAAGGAATTTTTGCTTCCGGAATCACTACCGGAGGCCTTACCGCTATCATTGCCAACATGGTGATCCGTGTAAAAGAGGAAGAAACAGTAGAAATAACAGAATAAGAAATACAGCTATGGAATTATTGAAACAACGTATTATGCAGGACGGGAAATGTTTTCCCGGTGGTATTTTAAAGGTAGACAGTTTTATCAATCATCAGATGGATCCGGATCTGATGCTTAAGATAGCGGAAGAATTTGTAAAACGCTTTGCCGGTAAACCGATAAACAAGATCGTTACGATTGAGGCGAGCGGGATCGCTCCGGCGATCATGGTGGGCTATCTGCTCCATTTGCCCGTGGTGTTTGTAAAGAAAAAACAGCCCAAAACCATGGAGAATATGATTACCACTACCGTACATTCGTTTACAAAAGACCGCGAATATACGGTATGCATCAGCAATGACTTCCTGAATGAGAACGACCATATCCTGTTTATCGACGACTTCCTTGCCAACGGAAACGCTTCGTTGGGAATGCTTTCTCTTGCGGAGAAAGCGGGAGCAACCATTGAGGGAATGGGCTTTGTGATTGAAAAAGCATTCCAAAACGGTGGCGAAGAGTTGCGTAAACGCGGTGTATGCATGGAGAGCTTGGCAATTGTAGAAAGTCTTGACGATTGCAAGATCGTATTGCGTTGAGTATAAGAACGGGCATCCCCGCTTCTTCAAAATAAATCCGTTGCCTGTACTTTATCGTGTTCCCCATGAAGCACAGATGTGTGCCTCATGGGGAACACATCTGTGCGCCAAGAGGGGCGGTAGGTGTCGGGCACGACCACCCAAC
>JAVVPN010000001.1:46402-94881 GCA_036655755.1 Bacteroidales bacterium
TGTGGTCCTATTGGGAAAAAAATCCCTCCCCAAGGGGGGGGGTATGTGTGCGAAAACACCCACACTCCCGCCCCTCTTGAGGTATACTAATGCTCTTGATGGAGCAAAAAACAGCTCTGCTCGAATCAAACACGGAGATACAAGCCCTCATTTAAAACGATACAAGCCCCCGTTTAAAGCGATACAAGCGGAGATTATACGGATAACTATCCTGTAAGTTGCCTGAGTCTTGCAACTTTATCGGGTGAGCTTTTTTAGGTGGCCGGACACGATGAGTGATAAGCATGTTTATTATAGAATGTAGATATCTTTAAAGTTAATGTGGTTAAATATAAGTGATAAATTGTTTTAAATAGCGGTGTTTTTGTTACATTTAGATTAGAAATTAAGATTAATACTTTCAGTAATTATAAAATAACGTAATTTTTCAGATTTGTAAACTTAATTTTAACCAGGTTATGAAGAAACGATTTTACATCTTTCTCTTATGGATGGGCATGGTCTCGTACTTAAATGCCCAAACGTTGTTAAACGAAGATTTCGAGAGTTGTACTCAATTACCGCCATCCGGTTGGAGTGTGATTAACGATTCGCAAGCAGGTTCTTATTACCATTGGCAACTGACAGAGGGATTGACTTCTGCTCTGGCAGGAAAGAAAAGTGCCTATTGCAATTCGGGAAGTTATCAGTATTCGGAACCCGCAAAAGAGGAATGGCTGATTACACCGGAACTGCAACTTACGAACGATACCTATAAACTGGAGTTTAAATGGAAAGGAGCATGGGCTGCTGCAAGCAAAAACGAATACGATTTACAGGTTCGTATTACGGAAGACGACGGCAAGACATGGACGCAGGTATGGTCGTTCCTGAATAAGGAGCAAGTACAAAAAAGCGGCGTGGATTATCCTTGGGCTGCCTGGACCATTTATGAGTCGGTTTTAAATCTCTCGGATTATAAGGGAAAGAAAATTAAAGTTGCTTTTATTCATAACAAACTGATTGCAGGCCCGGGAAAAGGAAATGGAGCATGGCTGGATGATGTATTGGTTGAAAAATATGAACCGATTGTCAATCCGATTGTAGATGGTAGCACAAGTTATAAATTCGAAAATGTTATTATCGGGTCGAGTATCTATTCGGAAGCGTTAACCCTTAGAAATATTGGTACCGATACGTTGTATGTCACAGGCGTGAGCGGTCTTGAAGGAACTGACTTCGTTACTACCCTTAATCCGGCAAAGGTAAAACTGGGACGGAATCAGGAGTACGCCTATCAGGTGATTTATACCCCTACCATAACCGGATTACGCAATGCGACTCTGACGATTCAGACCAATGGCGGAACACACGAGGTGCGTTTGGAAGGAACGAAGAAAATGCTTCCGCAAGATTATACCTATGAGGGCTTTGAAGGTGAGGTATTCCCTCCGTTTGGATGGAAGAAAACCGGTAGTTGGGTGCCTTACAATAACGGGCTTTCCGGCAATCGGTCGGCTGCCGTAAGTATCAGTACGCTATCGGAGTTGATTACGCCGCGACTCGATCTTTCGACCGGAACCCATACTATCAGTTTCGAGATGTTGGAGTATTTTGAAGCTACAACAGATGAATCGGTAGGTCCGGAAAATTATGCGATGGTTTATTTCTCTAAAGACGGAGGTATAACATGGCAGAATATTTATTCGAACATGGATTTAAACGGTATATTCCGCAAAGAGATTAGTCTGGGTGCTCCCGCATCAGACAACTGTTATGTGAAATGGAGCTATGAGTTAGATTGGGATATGTCGGGTGGATATGATGAGATGCCGGAATATAGCGACTGGTATATCGACGGAGTGATTTTACCTCCTTTATACGGTAGAAACAACCGTCCGGATGCGGTATCTGATCCGATACCGGCAAATGGCGCGCGTGACGTATTCAACCATGATCTGAAACTATCATGGAAAGGAGCTTTGTTTGCCAAAGGGTATAAATTATATGTGGGCAGTTCGGCAACCAATTTTGATTTGGTCAACGGACTCGATTTGGGAGATGTTACCACCTATACACTTCCGCGCCTGGATTATGAAAAATCATATTATTGGAAAGTAGTGCCGTATAACCAAGCCGGCGAAACCGCATCACCGGCCGTGTGGGCGTTTACCGTAATGAGCGATCAGACAATTCAAAACTTCCCGTATTTTGAAGGATTCGAAGGAACGGTATTTCCGTCGTTAGGTTGGGGTTCCACCCAAGAGGGATTTACGAGATGGGCTTTGTCTAATTATAATCCGTTTGACGGAGCGCATTCTGCGTATAGCAGTGGATCGCAAAATAATACGACTGCGGTTTTGCAGACTCCTGAAATTCAACTTCCGGCTGATTATGCCATGCAAGTTTCTTTTTATTGGGGCAATACGGTGCCGGCTAGTCTGACCAAAGCTCCGCGCTGGAAAGCACCGTCGATCATAGAGAGTGACACATTGTATTTTGAGATAAAGAGCAATGACGAATGGCATACGCTGGCCTTCATATCAGATCAGAACAAAGAGAATCAGAAATGGACACGCGAACGCATCTTACTGACCGACTACATTGGTCAAACCGTGAATTTGCGCTGGCGCTACAGTATTGTAAACGGTAGTCGCAGTACAGGTGCCGCACTCGATAATATCCTAATCGAAACAACAGCTCAGGGATCGAAACCGGTAATAAACAAATCGGAATGGGATGCGGGAATCGTAAATTATATGCAATCGTTTAATTCGAAGAATATTTTCACGCTATTGAACGATGGTGAGCGCGACTTTACAATAACGGAAGCTCGCTTTAAAACGTCGAACTATATTTCTTCATTGGCTCCGGGTATGCATTTGGCATCGCGCGAAACAGTTCCATTCTCCATAACATTCAATGCCGCGCAAGCTGTAGGTGAAATCAAGGATACCCTGGTGATCCGTTGTGATGACGGAGTTATGATATCGCTGCCGGTAACAGGAATCGCACTCGATGCGAATACACGTTATTTTGGTTTTGAAGAAGATGTGTTTGGCTCGACGTCGCCACTCGGCTTCACTACTTATGATGTAGATGGTGTGGCTACCTGCCGTCCGGTAATGATTAATTATCCGAACTACGGCAATCCATATGCCTATATTGTGATGAACCATAAACCGGCACCGGAAGGAGCAGACTGGCGCAATATTTATCCGACTTCTGGCGATCAGGTATTGGCATGTATGAGTGCACAAACACAGGGATTATCAGTAGAAGACTGGTTGGTAAGCGGACGTATGACAGCACGGACAAATGCGAAGGTCCGTTTCTTTGCCAAATCATACGGATCTGATTTTGAACGGCACAAAGTAACGGTCATGGTAAGTACGACAAACGACGCACGCAATAGCTTCACGCCGTTGGCTAGTTTTACGAACGTGGAATTGCCGGTACTAGAGGGTGGTGCGTTTACTGAATTTACGGCAGATTTGAGCCAATATGCAGGACAGTCGGTTTACGTGGCGCTGCGACACACGGTAGGTTATGACGGATTCGTGGCTTTCTTTGATGATTTGTTCTTTGAAGATTTCGACTTCGAAACGGCCGAATCGCATGCTCCTGTATTTATTACAGAACCCGTGCAGACCGCACAGGTAGGAAAACCATATACTTATAATTTTGCCGCAACCGACGCCGATGGCGATGCGCTGACCTATTCGCTTGTAGGGCTGCCTGAGTGGCTTGAACATACACCGACCCTGACAGGTGGCATATTGGCCGGCACGCCGGTTAAAAAGGGTTCTCATATGTTCCGCATCGCGGTAACCGATGGCACGCATCATGTAAATCAGGATGTGATTCTTACGGTTGAAGATCCTACCGGCCTGGATGGTGTAGAAGAAGTTGCTTCGGGTATCATTTATGATAAAACGACAAAACAAGTAAGTGTAAGAAGTGACGAGAATGGTTCAATTTGTGTTTATAAGACAGATGGCGTGTTGGTGAAAGAATTGAAACAATGTAATTCAATGGATCTATCGGATCTGAATGCCGGTATTTATGTGGTTAAGTTTACTTCCAAGAAAGAAGCTTTGGCACAACGTGTTCGAATTGAATAAAATACATTCAAATTAAAACAATACGATCATGAATAAAAAACAGAAGATCTCCCTTTTGGGAGTTCTTCTGCTTACAATCGGGTTTTTTCCGGGATTGTTTGCGGAAGAGATTACCATTGGGGTAAAGGGATCTGAAACAACACGCTATGCGCCGGTAGACTATTATTATAAATATTCAAAGTCGCAGATCTTGTATCGCGCAGATGAACTTAATTTGCCTGCGGGAAGTAAAATCACCTCTCTTACATTCGAATATAAAAGTAAACTGAAGTCGATTGAGGGTGATTTGTATATCGATATGGGCGAAATTGATCAGAATCAATTTACAGAAAAGGTATATGTTGCCGGATTAGACCGTTATTATGCAGGTCCGCATAATATGTGTTTTACGAAAATAGATGTGGATACTATCGTAACCTATGTGCTCGATACGGAATATATATATGAAGGCGGTAACCTGGTGATTGATTTTCATAATACGGGCAATCAGCGTACCGGTTATATCTCATCACTTTATTTTTATGCGGCTGCCACCACCGGTAATACTGTATTATATAATGGGAGTGACAGTAAGATAGAGGGTACGCCTTCTCTTTCCGAAAAGCGACCGGTCCTTACATTGGCTTATATCCCGGGTGTGGTTCCGGATACGGCTGTGTTGGGAGTGGGGGTATCGTCGCTCGACTTCGGATTTATACCCCGGGGCAGCACTGCGCCCCAGACTTTGTCTGTCAAGAACAAAGGGAAAGCGGACTTGGCGATTGCCGGTTTAGAGGGACTGAAGGCCCCTTTTACGGCCACATTGCCGGAGGAATCGATAGCCTTTGGAAACACGGGGATGATTTCATTCAATTATACGCCGGAGAAAGCCGGACAGGATACATGCGATATTTTGATCAAAAGCAATGGAGGCGAAGCTGCGTTGTCGCTGATAGGCAAGGCGTATTCAGAGAACGCTTATTTTGAGCATTTCGAGGGTTTAAGTATGAAACCGGTGCCGAGTGGATGGCGTTGCAGCAACAATGCGTATGATAACTGCATGTCTACCGGAACGGACGGTTATGAAAAGAGCCGTTACTTAGGATGTACCGAACCGGGCGATACGATTTATTCGCCTGTTGTAAAAGGAAAAGTGTTTTTCTATATCAAACGCAAGAGTAGCAGCTCGACATTAAGTCTTTACAAGGTGTCGGCTATTACGGGTGAGACTACGGTGATAGAGGAAAACATACCGCTTAGCGATGATTGGGTGAAATATGAAACAATCATATCTGAAGCCGGAACAAGGTTGGCCTTTAGTATGGGAACGGCGATGATGGATGAGTTTTTCGCCGAAAATGCAATATTACCGGCTTATGATGTGGAACTTATCAGCAAGCCGACCAATCGGCCAAGTAACTTTATGTCTATTGAAGAGGGTGCTCTGTCGGAAGTAACTTTCCAGGTTCGTAACATGGGTACGCAGCCACTCCAAGCCGGCGCTTACTCAATTCGCACTTTCTTTAGCACGCCGCTCGATTTCAAACTGATGTATGAGGGGGTTGAAATGCCGCAGCAGATACTGACCGCTACGCCGGCGCTTGCACTTGATGAAACTGTAATTGTAAAAGCACAGATGTTGGTTTCACTTGCCGAAAAAGAGAAAGTGAGCGGACTCTCATTCTTTGCAGCAGTGGTAAACGACGATGATTCTACAAACAACATCGTGCGCACGGGCAATAATATTACGATTTTGCCTAAAATCGGAAAACTAACCATGCCAACCGGATCCCGATTGGACAGTCCGCTCGATTTCGGCGTATTCAAAGGCGAGAAGACAATAGCCGTAAAACTGCAAAACGACGGTATCGACGAATTGACCATTTCGGAATATCGTTTTGAAACACCGGGCAAATTTTCAATAGACGAGGATGCTTTGACGGTGATTCCGGCAAAAGGAAGCATCGAGATTAAAGTTAAGCTGAGCGGCGATGCCGGTATCTATACCGATTCACTTCTGATTGCGCATAACGGGTCGTCAGAGAGTCAGCATAAACTGTATATGACCGGCCGTATCCTCTCTAAGGAGGCACTGTTTGAGGATTTTGAGAAGGAAGAATTCCCGCCATTGTTTTGGACGCAGACAGCTTCTGTTTGGAAGCGTTATACTTCATCGTTAACCTACATTTATGAGGGGAAAGCGTGTCTGAATAAGACATCTTCGTCGGCAGACACACTTATTACACCTCAATTAAATATTCATTCCGGTGAAAATCTGTGCTTCTATGGACGTTCGGCCGGTTCGGGTGCAGGGAAAGTAAATGTACTCTATTCGAAAGATAAGAAAAACTGGGTATTGCTCGAAAGCTTTACGGTGTATACGTTGTATGTGCAAAAATGCGTCGTATTCCCTGAAGAGGCAGCAGGAGAATATTATATCGGTTTTACCGGTGAAAACGTATATGTAGACTTTATTTACGGACCGGAAGTGATCTATACCGAGCATCGGTTGGAGATAGAATCGTTTACCGGCAAAGAGAAGGGAATGGTAAACCAAAGCCAGAACTTTGAATTTACATTCCGCAACACAGGTATCAACGACGAGCCGGCCGAGGCCTATACAGTACTGCTGATGGATGGCAACGAGAAGGTGGCCGAGTTCGTTTCGGAACCGATTGCCTTTACCGAACGAAAAACTTTGCAATCATCTTGGACTCCGTATACGCCTGGTAAACATAAGTTATATGCCGCTCTGCAGTTTAATGGTACTGTGATTACGAGCGATACGTTATTTGTCAATGTAAGTGAAGAGCGTGCCGAGACTGAAACGATGGTGGGTACGATGGCCAATGCGGTAACCAATGCGCCATGGAGTACCAACTATAAGCGAAGTGCGGCCGAAGTGATTTACACGGCTGACGAACTAAACCTGAATCCGGGATCCCGGATTATTCGGATGACTTTACCTTATATTGCTACCGATACCATTTCATTTAAAGTAAGTGCATGGATCGCCAATACGGAAGTTGCTCAAATAGATGCTGTGCGTAAGATATCAATCGAAGGAATGACGCGCGTATTCGAACAAGTGCATTTTTTTGAATCGGAAGGAGCTTCTTTGCCGAACTATTTGGAAATCGACTTTGAGGTGCCTTTTGAATATACGGGGAAAAATTTATCGGTAGTGATTGCTCTTGAAGCAAACCGCTACAAAGCGATCAAATTCTATAAAAATGATACGGAGGCGGGCAGATCGCTTTATATCCGTACGGATAAGACTACCATCGAGGCTCCGGGTATGTTTGATGAGCTCGACGGTATGCTGGGTAAATATTACCCGACGATGATCTTTACCTGTGCCAAAGATCCGGTAATTGTGAGTGGAACTGTGGTTTCGGCAGGGCTTCCGGTTGCGGATGCCGATTTGTCGCTTACTGCCGGTCATATCCGCTATCTGGCATTAACCGATGAACAAGGTACGTTCGCGCTACCTGTTTACCAGTTGCCGCACAAATATGAATTACGGATTGCGAAAGAGGGATTTGAAACCTATTCTGATTCGATTGCATTGGAAGATGCATCGGTAGAGCTGCCTGAGATAACCCTTGTATCCAATTCGCAACCGGAACTGCCTCCATTTACACTCTCATTGCATGTAGAAGCGATTACCCAAGAGAATCTGGAAGGGGCCACCGTTTATCTTGAAAATAAGGAATACGGACTTTTGTTTGACCGCACTCTTGATTCGGAGGGAAATTGTGTGATCGGGGATGTTTATCCGGGTACTCATATACTGCGGATAGAGAAAGAAGGCTTGGCTGCTTATCAGAACGATACGTTGATTATAAACGAAAGTATGACGTTGAATATCGTTTTGAAAGAAAACGTTCGCAAGCCATATGCGTTAAGCAGTACCGTCAGCTATGATCCGCGTTCAGGCGATTCGGATCTGATGTTGAGTTGGAACAAAGAAACCGATTACTTCTTTGACGATTTTGAAAGTTATGAGATGTTCGCTATCGAGTTTGCTCCGTGGAGTGGTATTGATGGCGACAATGCTCCGGCGGCCCGACTGCAGGGCGATTATGCGAACCGGGGGCTCAAACAATATGCGATGATCTTTAATCCGCTTACCGTCAATCCGTCGTTATGGTATGATTATCCGGTATTGCGTCCGCACAGCGGCAAGCAGTATGCGGCTTTTGTACGTACCGAAAACGGCACCAAAAACAATGATTGGCTTATCTCTCCGAAAATTAAAGTAGGGGTGGATAATATTGTAAGTTTCATGGCGAAAGCGGGCGACAGGTATGCCGAACGTTTTGTGGTGGCGGTTTCGACTACCGGAACTGAAATGAAAGACTTTAAAGCACTTACGCCGGGCAATTACGAAGAGGTAACCTATAAAGAATGGAAGGATGTTACTTACAGTTTGGCTGCTTACGAAGGACAGGAGGTATATATTGCCATCCAGTATGTGTCGCAGGCTTACTTCATGCTGATGGTAGATGATTTCTATGTAGGGCCGGTTCAGCAAAAGGGGCGTGTCAAACGCATTGCTGCATCCGTACAGAATGCACAAGAGCGTTTTGTAGTGTCTTGCGACGGAGATTCGATCGATACGACTTATAATACGTATTATAATTTCCGCAATCTGGCTGCCGGTAAGCATACATTGGGTGTGAAATCGGTATACCGGGTTTCGCAATCGGAAGTAGCAACGACCGAAGTTACGGTAGCCGACAAATCGGAATTTGCCAAACTTACGATTGAGGTGGCATGTAACGGCGGAGATCCCGAAAATATTCCGGTAAGTATAATCAATATGACAACCGGAGAGGAGTATGTGGAACCGTTGGTTTCCCAAAAGGCTTCTTTGCCATATTTGATGAAAGGCGCTTATTTGTTGAATATAGAGGATAACCGTTACAGCCGTTATTCTGAATCAATCACCTTGAATCGTGATACGGTGATAGTCGTTAACCTCGAAGAGCAATTGCATCCGGTTCAGAATCTTACGGCCGATTATGCGATAAATGCCGATAATCTCAGCATGAATGTTGTGATAAAATGGAACCAAGACCTCGGGTGGTCGGACAATTTCGAATCGTATGCCGATTTTGCTCAGCAGTTCGGTGATTGGACTGTTCTCGATCTGGATAAAATGCCGGGTTACGGTGTTCAGTTGGGTAGTACGCAAATCAGTTTTCCGGGTGTGGGACAGCCAATGGGCGGCATGATTTTCAATGCGGCCGCTACTACGCCGTCGATGTATGAAGATGGTGCGATTCGTGCCGTAGAGGGCGACAAATCGGTGATTTTCTTCTCTCCTCAAGCGGGACAGGCGAATGACTGGCTGATTGCTCCGAAACAGCATATTTATGAAAATTACGTATTGCGCTTTTATGCCAAATCTTATTTGGAAATGTATTCTGAAACATTCCGCGTAGGGGTATGTACCGATGCTGATCCGGCGACGTTTACCGAAATCGATCGGGTAACCGCTGCTGATCAATGGGTGCTTTATGAAATTGATCTGAGCGCTTATGCCGGCCAGGAGATTTATCCGGCTATCAACTACGTATCGTATGATAAGTTTATGTTCTTAGTGGACTTGGTTTATGTGGGGCCGGCTGAAGAGAGCTCTTTGATTAATACGGGAGCCCGAAAATACCATATTTATCTGAACGGAGTGAAACACGATGAAACAGCCGACAACACCTATACGTTTACTGGTTTGCCGATAGAGGCTTGTAAGGTTGGGGTGAAAGCGGCTTATGATTCGGGAGTTTCCGAACTGAATGAAGTGGATGTGACACCGGTTATTTCAGGGGTTGATCAAGAAGGACTGATGCCTGCGATATGGGTAAGAACGTCGGGACAACAAATCTGTGTGGATGCTTCGGCAGGCGATGCGATTACTGTATTCAATTCATTAGGACAAATGATTGAGCGGCAGGTGATGCAATCTGACCGATTCTTTACCAAGTCGCTTACCCCGGGTATCTACCATATTCAGGTAAGAAGCGACCGGACGATCAAAACCTATGAAATGGTGATCCGATAATATACGTTCTTTTATATAAGAAGAGAGATTTAGAAGGCTGTTCCTGCTTGTGTCGGGAGCAGCCTTTTTATTTGGAGTATCCGGATACAATGCAGGTATCGTTGTATTCGTGATAAAAGAATAAATTATTTTTTCTGCTTTGGATTTGTTTATATAATATGTATATTCAAGCAGTTGAATATCACTGCTTAAATCTACAGAACCATGACACAGCCAATCATTGAATGTGTGCCGAACTTTAGTGTCGGCCCCAATCCCGTGGTGTTAGGCGCCATCACGCAAGCAATTACTTCGGTAGAAGATGTAAAGTTACTCAATGTGGATTCGGGCGAAGCAACGAATCGGACAGTTGTAACTTTTGCCGGTCCGCCCGATGCGGTTTGCGAAGCGGCATTCCGGGCCGTGCGTACGGCGGGCGAATTGATTGATATGCGACATCACAAAGGTGCCCATCCGCGAATGGGAGCCACTGATGTGTTGCCGCTTGTTCCCATCAGCGGAATTACCCTTGAGGAGACTGCCGACCTGGCGCTCCGTTTAGGACGTCGCATAGCTGACGAACTTGATATTCCGGTTTATGCCTACGAAGCCTCTGCGCTGCGCCCCGAACGTAAAAACCTGGCTGTTTGCCGTCAGGGAGAATATGAGGGCCTTGAAAAGCGATTTGCCAACCCCGACCTGCGTCCTGATTTCGGTCCTGCCGAATTTACAGAGCATGTAGCCCGACGTGGTGCTACTGCCGTAGGAGCGCGCGACTTTCTGATCGCGGTCAACTTTAACCTCAACACAACTTCTACCCGACGTGCCAATGCCATCGCCTTCGACGTACGCGAAAAAGGGCGTCCCAAACGAGAGGGAGGCTCGCTTACCGGTAAAATCTGCCGTGATGCGGAAGGCAATCCGATCATGGAGCCGGGTACGCTGCAAGGAACAAAAGCTATCGGTTGGTTTATCGACGACTATGACATCGCCCAGGTATCGATGAATATCAATGACCTAAAGAAAACCCCGTTGCATATCGCATTCGAAGAGGTGTGTCAGAAGGCTGCCGCACGCGGTATCCGCGTAACCGGAACGGAGATTGTCGGATTGGTACCGCGTCAGGTGATGCTCGATGCAGGGTATTATTTTCTGCATAAGCAACAGCGGTCGCTGGGTATTCCCGAAAGAGAGGTGATACGCATTGCGGCGCGAAGCATGGGGCTGAGCGAGTTGGCTCCATGGAATCCGGATGAACGCATTATCGAATATGTATTGGCCGGAAATCCGGACGGAAAAAAACTGATTGATATGAGTCTGTTGGCTTTTGCTGAGGAAACCGCAAGTGAATCGCCGGCTCCCGGGGGGGGATCGGTCTCGGCATACATGGGTGCCCTTGGTGTGGCGCTCGGGACAATGGTTGCCAACTTGTCGGCTCACAAGAAAGGCTGGGATGAGAAGTGGAGCTATTATTCGGAATATGCCATGAAAGGACAAACCATTCTCCACGATCTTCTGCGGCTGGTAGATGAAGATACGGCAGCATTCGATAAAGTAATGGCTTGCTTCAAAATGCCGAAAGGTACTGAAGAAGAAAAGAAAAAACAGGCCGATGCGCTCGAGAAAGCAAACCTATATGCCTGCGATGTGCCGTTGCGTACCATGAAAGCGGTCGCACGGGCGATTCCGCTTTTACAGGCGATGAAAGAGAAAGGCAATCCCAATTCGGCATCCGACGTTCAGGTAGGTTTGCTGGCACTTCAGGCTGCTGCCGAAGGGGCTTATGAAAATGTGGCGATTAATGCCGCCGGCGTACGCCACCGCGAAAAAGCAGAAACGCTGCTCCATGAGGCGAATCGCCTGCGCTCGGAAATCAGCGATAAGATTACACGCATCAACAATAACTGAAAAACTTGACATACCATGACGAAAGAAGCATTTCAGGAAGAGATACGTGCCGGTATTCCGGCTGTATTGCCGCAACCGAAGCCTTACGACGCACGTATCAACCACGCACCCCTGCGTAAACAGATACTCTCTCCCGATGAAAAAAGACTGGCGCTGAAAAATGCTTTGCGTTATTTTGAACCGGAGCATCATGCCGTATTGGCTCATGAGTTTGCGGAAGAACTCGAACATTACGGGCGTATTTATATGTATCGTTTCCGTCCGGACGCAGCTCCTTATGCCCGGCCGATCAGTCATTATCCGGCACGGTCGCAACAGGCCGCTTCCATAATGATGATGTTGCAGAACAACCTCGATGAGGTGGTGGCACAGCATCCGCACGAACTGATCACTTACGGGGGCAATGGTGCCGTTTTTCAAAACTGGGCGCAATACCGGCTCACGATGAAATATCTTTCGGAGATGACCGACAAACAAACGCTGGTGCTTTATTCGGGACATCCGATGGGATTGTTTCCGTCGCACCCCGAAGCTCCTCGCGTTGTGATTACAAACGGCCTGGTGATTCCGAATTATTCGGGAAAAGATAACTGGGAAAAATTTAATGCCCTTGGGGTATCGCAATACGGACAAATGACCGCAGGTTCGTTTATGTATATCGGCCCGCAGGGTATCGTACATGGCACTACCATCACCATCATGAATGCCTTACGCAAGCAACGCGGCAATACGGAGGGGACTCCCGCTTTGTTTGTTTCATCCGGACTGGGCGGTATGTCGGGCGCACAGCCGAAGGCTGCTTCCATATCGGGCGTGATCAGCGTGATTGCCGAAGTTAATCCGAAGGCGATTTGCCGAAGAAAAGAGCAGGGCTGGGTAGATGAAATGTATGATGACCTGGAACAGCTCTCGGAGCGCATCCGCGAAGCGATGGCTGCGCAGGAGATCGTTTCGATCGCTTATCTGGGCAATATCGTGGATTTATGGGAACATTTGGCGGAGGAGGGGATCCCGGTGGATATCGGCTCAGATCAGACTTCGCTACATAATCCATGGGCGGGTGGTTATTATCCGGCCGGATTATCCTTTGATGAGGCGAACCGGATGATGGTGGATGATCCGGAGCAGTTCCGTGAAAAAGTATATGAATCGCTGCGTCGTCAGGTAAAAGCGATTAACCGGCTCACCTCCCGCGGGACCTATTTCTTTGATTATGGCAATGCTTTTCTGCTGGAAGCTTCGCGTGCGGGAGCCGATATCATCGGAGAGGATGGTAAATTCCGCTATCAGTCGTATGTGCAGGATATTATGGGGCCGTTGTTTTTCGATTACGGCTTCGGACCGTTCCGTTGGGTGTGCACTTCGTGCGATCCGCAAGATCTGGCCGTAACGGATAAGATTGCTTCGCGGGTATTGAAGCGGATCCGCAAGAATGCGCCGCAAGAGATACAGATGCAATTGGATGACAATATTCACTGGATAGAAGCCGCATCCGAGAATAATCTGGTGGTCGGTTCGCAAGCGCGTATCCTGTATGCGGATGCCGAATCGCGTATCGCTATCGCCAAAGCATTTAATGAAGCGATTGCCAAGGGTGAGATTTCGGCACCGGTCGTGATTGGGCGCGATCATCACGACGTGTCGGGTACCGATTCGCCTTATCGTGAAACGTCGAATATTTATGACGGATCCGCTTTTACGGCGGATATGGCGGTGCAGAATGTGATTGGCGATTCGTTTCGCGGAGCAACCTGGGTATCGTTGCATAATGGCGGCGGCGTAGGTTGGGGCGAGGTGATAAACGGCGGCTTCGGAATGACGCTCGACGGAAGTGAAGAAACGCGCAACCGACTCAAAATGATGCTTCACTGGGATGTGAATAACGGCATAGCGCGCCGTAGCTGGGCGCGGAATGAGGGTGCGATACACGCGATCAGACGTGAAATGGAACGTACGCCCGATTTGCAGGTGACACTGCCCAATCTGGCAGACGAGGCGCTTATCAATTCTTTTTTTTAATTACTTAAATCGATTTTACCATGGAACATATTATCACTTCTTCCGATCTTTCGATCGAAGAGATTCACCATATTATTTCAGAGCATCAGCATTTGCGTCTTTCAGAAGAGTCGGTAGGGCGGATACGCCGTTGCCGCGACTACCTGGATGAAAAAATGAAGACGCAGACCGAACCGATTTACGGAATCAATACGGGCTTCGGGTCCTTGTGCGATATTAAGATAAAGCCCGACGAGCTCTCTCAACTGCAAACCAATCTTATCGTATCGCATGCGTGCGGAGCAGGGAAAGAGGTGCCGCAAGAGATTGTGCGACTGATTCTTTTGTTGAAAATACGCTCGCTCGCCTACGGCTATTCGGGAGTGCAGTTGATAACGGTAGAACGGCTTATCGATTTCTATAATCACGATATTTTGCCGGTGGTATTCGAACAAGGTTCGTTGGGAGCGTCGGGCGACCTTTCGCCGCTGGCACATCTGAGTCTTCCCTTGCTGGGAATAGGAGATGTGTATTATAAAGGCAAGCGGAAAGCTGCATCCGAAGTGCTTGCCAATTTCGGATGGACCCCTATTCAACTTCAGTCGAAAGAGGGATTGGGTTTGATTAACGGTACCCAGTTTATGGGAGCTTACGCTGTATGGGGCATTATTCATGCCCGCAATTTATTGAAATGGGCCAATATGACCGGAGCTTTGTCGCTCGATGTGTTTGATGGGCGGAAGGAACCGTTTCATCCGCAGATACACCGGCTTCGTCCGCACAAAGGACAGATCGAAGTTGCAAAAGAGATTGTTACTCAACTTGAAAACAGCGAGCTGATGGGGCAACCCAAAAAGCATGTGCAGGATCCGTACTCTTTCAGATGTATTCCGCAGGTACATGGAGCATCTGCGATGACAATCGATTTCTGTGCGCAAATAGTTACTACCGAAATCAACAGTGTAACCGATAATCCTACGATTATACCGGAGGAGGATCTGATCATATCGGCGGGTAATTTCCATGGCGAACCGCTTGCCATGGCGATGGACTATCTGGCCATAGCAGTGGCGGAGCTTGCCTCCATATCGGGGCAGCGTACCTATCAGCTGATTAAAGGGGTGCGGGGGCTTCCGAAGTTCCTGGTGGCCAATCCGGGATTGAACAGTGGGTTTATGATTCCGCAATATACCGTAGCGTCGATTATCAGTCAGAATAAACAACTGTGTACACCGGCTTCCGTCGATTCGATCGAATCGTCACAAGGACAGGAAGATCATGTGAGTATGGGAGCGAATGCTGCCACGAAGATGTATCGTGTGGTTGAAAATACAGAACAGGTAATCGCCGTCGAATTGTTTAATGCCGCCCAGGCGCTCGATTTCAGAAGGCCGCTGCAAACATCGCCAGCTTTGGAAGCGGTAGTGACCGAATTCCGGAAAGAGGTGCCGTTTATAGAAAATGATGAAGTAATGTATAATCACATGAACCATGCGGTTGCGTTTATACGGCGTACGATGAAACTTTCATGAGTAATTGAATGTTTTAATTAGAAAGACGCGATATGAATAAGGAGAATATGCTTGTCCGAAATATCGGATTGCTGGTGAATGTAGAGAAAGAAGAAAACCGTTTGCGTGTAAATGGCCGTGCGATGCGGCAGTTGCCGGTAGTTGAGAACGCGGCGCTGATTGTTGAAGATGGGCTGATTAAATGGTACGGTTCAGAATTGGACCTGCCAAAACCCCAGATTCCCTATGATTGTGAAATCAATGCCGGCGGCGGAATGGTGATCCCTTCCTTCTGCGATTCGCATACCCACGTATTATTTGCCGCGCCCCGCGAGCAGGAGCTATTTGACCGCTTAAACGGCTTGAGTTATGGCGAAATAAGCGCCAAAGGGGGCGGAATACTCAATTCGGCACGCAAGTTGGAAATGATGTCTGACGAAGAGTTGCTTCGCGACGCAACCAACCGATTGTTGCAAATGCTTCGTGCCGGGACAGGTACGGTAGAAATAAAATCGGGTTACGGTCTTATTCCTGCACAAGAGATACGGATGTTGCGTTTGATAAGGCGGTTGCAGCGGGAGTTGCCAATGACGATACGGGCTACTTTTTTGGGAGCGCATGCCATACCGGGCCCTTTCCGTAATAATCCGGACCTATATGTCGATCAGATTATTAAAGAGATGTTGCCACAAGTGGCTGAAGAGAAACTGGCTGATTTTGTGGATGTATTCTGCGAAGCGGGTTTCTTTACAGTGCCTCAGACCGAGCGGATACTCGATGCCGCGAATCAGTACGGGCTACGTCCGCGGATTCATGCCAATCAGTTTACCCATTCGGGAGCTATCGGATGTGCGATACGTCAGGGAGCCCTCTCTGTAGATCATCTGGAAGTCATGAACGATGAGGAGATTGCCGCTTTGGCGCTTTCGGATACGATTCCTGTCTTACTGCCGGGATGTTCGTTCTTTATGAATGCGCCTTATCCTCCGGCACGCCGGTTGATCGATGCAGGCTTACCGGTAGCGTTGGCTTCCGATTATAATCCGGGAACCAATCCTTCGGGAAATATGAAATTTGTTTTGTCGCTGGCATGTCTGAAAATGCAAATGTCGGTGGGCGAAGCTATTCAGGCAGCCACTCTCAATGGTGCGGCTGCATTACAACTGAGCGCAACCCACGGCAGTATCGGAAAAGGTAAACGGGCCGATTTTTTCATTACCCGCCCGATGCCGTCGCTCGAATATATCCCGTATGCTTATACCGAACCGATGGTAGACGGTGTTGTATTGGGTGGCGAATTGATCGAAGATCATTGTTTCGGATAAAATAGTTGTTATAAAGCAAAACAGGGCGGATCATATTACGTGATCCGCCCTGTTTTTTGATTTATCTATTCTTGAATATTAAAGATTCTGACAATACTCATCAATGCTTATGGCTACTTTCTTCGCGGTTGCAACAGCTTCAATCACTGTTTTCGCACCACTTACCACATCTCCGCAAGCAAATACGCCTTTTTTGGTTGTGTGGCCCAAATCGTCGGTAACCAGTAATCCGTAGCGCGTTTGCAGATCCGGACTGCTTGAAACGATATTTGCCTGTGGCGACTGGCTCACGGCAATAATCACATTGTCGCATGGGCAAAGCTCTTCCGATCCCGGAATAGTTTCGAGAGACGTAGTGCCATCTTCACGGACCACCTTCTGTGTAGAAACGAAAACAACACCTTCGTCCGTAATTCTCACAGGGCTCTTATAAAGGGTGAATTCGATACCGTCTTCTTTCGCTTCGTGGATTTCAGCCTTTGTAGCTGTCATATCCTCCATGCCACGACGATAACAGATCTGCACATCTTCTGAGCCGTAATATTTAGCAGAGCGGGCGGCATCCATTGCCACATTTCCGGCTCCGATAACGATAACGCGTTTTCCTAACCGATAAACACTCGGATTTTTCAGATAATCGATCGCATAGAACGAGTGCCCCAATGTTTCCCCCGGAATGTTAAGCATTTTCGGATTCCATACACCTGTTCCGATAAAAACGGCATCATAACCGTCGGACAACAGCTTGTCGAGCGTAATGACCGGTCCGATAAGCGTGTTGGGCTTAATGCGGATTCCCAAGTAATGAAGAATGCGCTCAAGATCCTGAACAAGTGTTCTCGGCAAGCGGAATTCCGGTATGCCATAGGTAAGAACGCCACCGATTTTATCGCGCGATTCAAACATGGTTACGCTATATCCTTTTTGGGCAAGCAACAGGGCGGCTGTTATACCGGCCGGTCCCGAACCGACGATAGCAACCTTGCGATGATTGTCGGGAGCTTTCGGGATATCGCAATCTTTTAAATATTGTGCGGCAACAACACGCTCAATTTCGCAGAAATTAACCGGTTCGCCTTTGATTCCTTTAATACAGAACCCCTTGCATTGGTCTTCGTGAGGACATACGATTGCCGTAATGGCAGAAAGGGGATTATTATTAAACAGCATTTCGCCGGCTTCATGTATTTTATTTTCCTGAAATAGGGTGATCACTTCCGGGATCGGTGTATTGATTGGACAGTGGCTCTGGCATTTTGGCTTTTTGCACTTCAGACAGCGTGCAGCCTCTTTTGCTAAATATTCCATAATCTTGTATAGGTTCGATATAATATTTTCTGATAATTGGAGCGCAAAGGTACAAATAACTTTAATGTTGAAACATATCTCTGTTTCTTAATGTAGCCGATTTAAGATATGGCGAAAGAAGTGATTGGAAGAGGTGGTTTGTATTGAGTTGGTAATAAGTGTTTTATTGGCATTTTTGTGTTTGGGAATATACAGGATTAATAGAATTAACTTAAATGTAATCGTGTTAAATTTCAGAAGCAATTATATTTGGGAGTTTTAATAAAAATAGTAATTAATAAAAAGATGCGTCTGTCAGATTGTAGTGAAAAAATTTTGGTAGAGGACCTGATTCAGGGAGATGAGCAGGCGTTTTGTGAGCTTTATGCCCGATATAAGCATCGGTTAATCTATTTTGCCATGCGGTTCGTTAAGTCGCAACAATATGCAGAAGATATTTTTCAGGATGCATTTACAGTCGTGTGGCAAAGCCGGAGCTGCATTGACCCGAATCTTCCATTTGCTACTTATTTATATACGATAGTCCGTAACCGGGTGTTAAATCAATTACGAAATAATGAGCAGGCGGAGAAATTCAGAGCTGTCGTATTGGCAAATGCCATCGACTCAACAGACTTAACCCGTGATCAGATATTATTTAATGATTTGAATCAACTTATCTCAAAGGCGAAAGAACAACTTTCTCCACGGCAACGACAAGTTTTCGAGCTTAGCCGGGATGAACAGCTTACGCATAAAGAAATTGCTCAACAATTAGATATATCGGTATATACCGTACAGGAGCATATCTCCGGATCGTTAAAGATAATACGATCATACATAGGTAAATATTCAGATATAAATGCAGATTTGCTATTGTTGTTGATTTGCTTGAATATATAATAAAAGTTAATGCAACCCCAGTTCACCCTTACATGTGTGTATAACATTATGTAAGGGTGAAATTATTTATACCCATTTGAAGATGAAAGAAAAATACGACGAAACAGAGCACAAAGAGATACTTGGTCATTATATAAATGATGCCTATACGCGGGATGAGGCTATGCAGGTATTGAAACTGGCTAAAGGAAAAAGCAATGAATCATTATTTCGGGAAATGGCAGATTCTGTATGGGATGAGAGTGAAATGGTGATGTCGCCTACCCGAATGGAGCATGAGCGATTGCGAGAAGAGGGGGGACGTTTATTGGCCTCGTTAAAGGAAAACAAGAAACAAAATATATTCTCTACCTATTGGAGGGTTGCTGCCGTAATACTTCTAATGATAACAGTGGGGATATCGGGAACAAATATTTATTCTTATTGGGAAAGACAAAATATGTCTTTTGTGGAGATCACTACTTCGGTCGGAGAAAAGAAAGGAATTCAATTGCCCGATGGGACACATGTAGATATGAATGCCTGTAGTAAGCTCCGTTATCCAAAGCGTTTTGTTGGAACAGAACGTTTGGTCGAATTGACCGGAGAAGCATATTTTCAGGTGGAACGAAATCCCGAAAAGACATTTGTCGTAAAGGCAAAAGGTTTTGATGTTCGTGTATTGGGAACCAAATTCGATGTCAAAGCTTATCCTTCCGATGAACTGGTATCGGTAAGTGTGGAAAATGGAAAGGTACAGGTAGATATGCCTGAAGCCATGATGCGACTAAAAGCAAATGAGCAATTGGTCATTAATCGGAAATCACAGGAATATAATAAACGACGCTCTATGTTGCAGGTAAATAGTTGGATAAAGGGAGAGCTCAGTTTTAATGCTACCCCCATCAGAGACGTTGCCAAAGAGCTTGAGCGTATTTATGGTTGCAATATAAAATTCGCAGAAGGACTGGATTTTAATAATCTCATTTCGGGTGCACATGATAATGAGAGTCTTGAATCTGTATTAAATACCCTGGTGTATATCAGTGATATTAAATACAGACAGGAGCAGGATTTCATCCTGTTTTATAAATGATTCAGTACGATTAACTACTTATAATCTTAAATCGATTCTATTAAAACCTATTTTATGGACATCACATTCAAAAAACAAAAACCAATGAAACGGAACTGTTTGTTATTGGGAATAGCGCTTTTGGCGTCACCTTCAATAACACCTATTTTTGCCCGGGATGTGGCAGGGAGTACGCTCTCTATTAAAGTGAAAAATCAGCCGATAGAAAAAATCTTTTCTCAAATTAGTAAACAATCGGGATATAAATTCTTCTACGATGAGACAATTGTGACCAATGCCCCGAATATGACATTAAGTCTGGAGGGGGCCGACATTGAAACTGTGTTGGAGAATATATCAGAACAGTCTGATCTGCATTTTAACCGTACGGCCAATACCATTGCCGTAACGCGAACAGAGAATAAAGGTACCGGTAGTGTCCGGATCGTACAGATCGTAACCGGTCAGGTCGTAGATACCAAAGGCGAACCTGTTATTGGCGCGAGTGTGTTGGTAAAAGGTACTACGAATGGGACAATTACAGATTTTGATGGGAATTTTTCGTTGAAAGAGGTTGCCGGAAATAGCGAACTCGTAATATCTTATATTGGCTATGAAACCCGTCATATTGAATTAAACGGACGTAAAGAGTTGAAAATCTCTTTATCGGATAATACCCAATTAATCGACGAGGTCGTAGTTGTTGGATATGGTGTGCAAAAAAAACGAGATGTAACTACGGCGATTGCAAGTTTGCGTTCGAGCGATCTGAAAGGGCAGCCGGTTACATCAATGGCTGAAGCGATGACCGGACGGATGCCGGGAGTACAAGTTACTCAGGCAACCGGAGCACCGGGTTCTTCTTTATCCATCAAAGTACGTGGTACCGGAACTATTACAGCCGGAACATCTCCTCTTTATGTGGTCGATGGGGTGCCATTGGCCGAAGAGCAGCTGAATACATTCAATATGAATGACGTAGAATCGATTGAAGTGCTTAAAGATGCATCATCAGCCGCCATTTACGGATCGCGCGGATCAAACGGAGTGGTTCTGATATCCACTAAGAAAGGAAATGACGGGAAGGTCAATGTAACTTATAACGGGTATTATGGCTGGCAATCGGTAGCAAAGAAAATCGATATGCTCAATGCGTATGAATATGCCGATCTGGTGAAAGATGCGCGTAACAACTCTTATGTTGATAAAATGGAGTCGGTCAATCGCAAGCGCCTTGCGAATAATCAGTCGCCTCTTTCTTTTGATATTACTGATAATAATAGCCTCCGGTTGGCAAATACCGGAACTGATTACAATACGATTATCCCGGTAGAAATATATCCTTATCTGAATGGCGTGCAAGGTTTGACCGATACCGACTGGCAGGATGAAATTTACCGTACGGCAGGCATGCAGAACCATTCACTTTCGGTTGGCGGAGGAAATGCTAAAATTAAATATTATACCTCTGTTGATTTTCTTGATCAGCAGGGTGTGCTGATCAACAGTGACTTTTCTCGTTATAGCGCACGCTTGAATCTGGAAGTAACAGAAGGCCGTTTCCGGTTCGGATTAAATTTTAATCCTTCTTATACCGTAGAAAATAAAGTTAACTCGGATGGTGCATACAACTCCAATGGTGGGGGTGTAATTGCGTCAGCTCTGCATAGCGCTCCGATTTTTTCAGTATTCAACCCGGATGGATCCTATAATTTTGCGCAAAACGCATGGAGTCCGGATACACAGACCGACGTAAATGGATCGATTAAAAAAGGGAATAGCCAAACTCAGGTTTGGAATCCGGTAGCATTGGCTATGCTCCAGAGTGATAAAACCAAGGCGACTCGTTTGTTCGGAAATATTTTTGCGGAAGCGTCTTTACTGGAAGATCTGAAATATAAAATCAATTTCGGGATGGACATTTATAATGATAGCCGTGATCGTTTCCGTCCCTCTACTATTCCGGTAGCGAATACAGCCGGAAATCCGGAGTCAGAAGCAGAGGCTAAATCCAACAGTTCTCAGCTTTATAACTGGTTATTGGAACAAACGTTGAATTATACGAAAGATTTTAATGGCCACTCCTTGTCTGCGTTAGGGGGATGGACCTTACAATATCAGCGGAATGAAAGTAATTATGTATTCGCCAACGGATTTATTACAAATACTATTCCGACTCTGAATGCCGGAACGGTAACACAGGGTAATTCGCATGCGTCTGAATGGGCGTTGGCTTCGGGGCTTGCACGCGTACAATACAATTATCGAGGCAAATACATGCTTACGGGTGCGATTCGTGCCGATGGAGCTTCTCGTTTTGGTGCTGATAATCGTTGGGGATGGTTCCCTTCGGTATCGGGAGGATGGCGTATGACGGAAGAAAACTTTATGAAATCGCTGACTTTTATCGATGATTTGAAATTGCGTGCAAGTTATGGTCTGACAGGAAACTTCCGTATTCCGAATTATGGCTCTCAGGGAGAAGTGGGGTATTATAGCTATGTATTAGGCGGATCGAGCCCGGCAGTAGTGCAGGGGGCAGCGCCAAGCAGCATGCCTAATCCCCGGTTACGCTGGGAAAAAACAGCGCAGGTAAATATCGGTTTTGATGCAGCCTTCTTTCAGAATAAAATGACCCTTGGCCTGGATTTATATAATAGTAATACGTATGATTTATTATTGAAAGTACCGGTTCCGATGACTACCGGTTATGCTACACGGTTAGAAAACATAGGGAAAGTAAATAATAAGGGGATTGAGTTTAATATCGGATCTAACCTGAAGTTTGGCGATCTTACCTGGACCACTTATTTTAATATCTCGAAGAATATCAATAAGGTACGTGCCCTTGGACCGGGAAATGCCGATATCATCTCTTCCGGTACGGTAAGTAATGCTTATTTCCTGACCCGTGTAGGCGAATCCATCGGGAATTATTATTTGCCGGTTGTGGAAGGTGTTTTCAAAAATCAGGCAGAAGTAGATGCGTATCTGCATTATTACGATTCGCCAACTAATTATGGTCTGGCAGATACGAAACCCGGCGATTTTAAATTTAAAGATGTAAACGGCGACGGGGTATTGGATATTTCGAATACCGACCGGGCGATTGTTGGTAACTATATGCCTGATTTTACCTATGGATTTGGTACGAATCTTGCCTGGAAAGGGATTGACTTCGGGATTGTATTTCAAGGGGTATATGGCAATGAAATTCTGAATCTTTCACGCCGTTATTTCTATAATCATGAAGGGAATATGAATAACTATAAAGGAGCGCTCAACCGCTGGAAGTCGGAAAGTGATCCGGGCAGTGGTTGGAATGTGCGTGCCAATCGTGTAAGTAAAGGTCAGAATGGAACAACTTCTACCTGGCATGTAGAGGACGGGTCTTATCTTAGAATCAAAAATATAGCGATAGGATATACGTTGCCGGTAAATATTACCAAAAAGGCTTTTATTCAGAATGCCCGTATTTATTGTTCAATGCAGAATCCGTTCACGTTTACCAGCTATGAGGGATACAATCCGGAAGTTTCAAACCGAAGTGCCGCGACAACCAACGGAGAGGATTACGGGGTATATCCTTTAGCCAAAACAACTTCAATTGGAGTAAACCTGACTTTCTAACCAATAAACGAAAAACAGACTGATATGAAAAAAATGATATTTGCCATCGGAATGATGGCTACGCTTTCAGGTTGCGAAAACTTTCTGAATCTGAAACCAATAGATTATCCCACAGAAGAAACCTTTTATCAGGACGTAAAAGGTCTGGAAGGTGCTGTAATCGGGATTTATGACGAATTACAGAGTAATGATCAGTATGGAGCCAAGTACATGACGCTTATGGAGACGCGCGGGGACAATGTGCGGAATGACAATTCGGGCGCAAGTGGTGGCATCACTTATCAGATCGAAGTGTTTACAGAAACGCCGGCTAATTCAAATTTGTCGGGTGCATGGTTGTCGGCTTATACAACGATTTACCGGAGTAATCTGGTGTTGCGTAGTATTGATAACGTGCCGATGAGTGAAGATCAATATTCGAAAATAGCAGGGCAAACCTGTTTTTTAAGAGCCCTTACTTATTTTAATCTGGTACGCATGTGGGGTAAAGTGCCGTTGATCACACAAATACAGACAGTTGAAGAGGCCCGTAACAATCACCGCAATGAAATTGATGAAATTTACGCACAGATTATCAGCGACCTGGAGCGGGCAAAGGGATTGCCGGAAAGTTGGCCCGATTCCGAACGCGGACGTGTTACCTCTTTTGCGGCCAAATCGCTGTTGGCCAAAGTGTATCTTTACAGAAAAGATTATCAGCGTGTCGTAACGGAAATCCAGCCTGTCGTAGATGCAATAAAGGCGGGTAAAACCCTGTCGTTGGTGCCTATGCCACAGACATTCCCGAATGACCTGAAAACAAGCAAGGATATTATTTTTGCTGTACAATATCTGAAAGGTGGGGTTGGTGAATCTGCTCATCAGAATAATCGTTACAGAAACAATGATAATGGGAATATGATATCACTTGACCCATCCGAATTTGAAAGTGATAGCGATAACCGGAAGAAGTTGGTAGCTCCGACAGGAAGTGGCCAGCGACCGGGTAAATTTAATGCCCCTGCAACCAATAATGAAACAAGCGCCGATTTTCCGGTATTGCGTTGTGCTGACGTAATGCTAATGTATGCCGAAGCCCTGAATGAGCTCAGTGCTACTCCCGAAGAGGATGCATTGGATGCTCTAAATTCAGTACGCAAAAATGCCGGGCTTGAATCAAAAACGTTGTCAGAATTAGCCGATAAACAGTCGTTCAGAGCTGCTGTTTATAAAGAGCGACGTCTGGAATTGGCTCTTGAGTGTGATCGTTGGTTTGATTTGGTTCGTCAAAACGCATTTGCCAATGTGTTTCCGGGGGTGGATGCATACAGACAATTATATCCTATACCGCAGGCTGAAATTGAAAACGTGAATAATTCGGCAGGATGGCAAAATGACGGTTATAATTTATAAATGGTGTATCTACACATTAATGTTAAAAAAACAGATTATATAGATGAGAAAAAATGTTTTATGGGCTTGTTTATTAAGCCTTATTATAGCTACCCCATTTGCACAGGGTCAGAAAGACCGGGCTGCGCTTATCCGGGAAAAACTTTTAAATCCAGAAACGGAAGAAGTATTGGTGGTGGCTCACCGCGGAGACTGGCGATATGCCCCCGAAAACTCGCTTGCGGCTATTGAAAACTCAATTCGCATGGGGGTGGATATTGTAGAGCTTGATGTGGCAAAAACAAAAGATGGTCAGTTGATATTGATGCATGATAAAAAAATAGATCGTACCACAACCGGAAAAGGAAATGTTGAAGATTGGACACTCGATTCGCTCAAAAGCCTCAAACTGCGTAACGGATGCAATATTCGTACAAAACATACGATACCGACTCTTGAAGAAGCGCTATTGTTGGCCAAAGGGCGGATTCTTGTAAACCTGGATAAAGCGTATCCTATTTTTGATGAGGTATATGAAGTTCTTGAAAAAACAGGAACGACAGATCTGGTCATTATGAAAGGTCGAACTCCGGTAGCGCAGCTTCAGCAGGAATTTGGTAAATATCTTGATAAAGTGATTTTTATGCCAATTGTTGATTTGGATAAGCCGGATGCGTTGAAGCAGATTCAAGATTATATGAAACACGTTAAACCTGTGGCTTTTGAATTGCTTTATGCATCGGATGATAATCCGGCCCCTAAAAAAGTGGCAGAAATGCTCAAAGGCAAAAGCCTGATTTGGTATAATACATTATGGAGTCAAATGGCGGGTCCGCATGATGATGATGAGGCGCTCGAAAATCCGGATGCTTCATACGGTTATCTGATCCGGAATTTAAATGCACGTATCATTCAGACCGACCGCCCCGGTTATCTGATTGAATACTTGAATAAAAACAAAAGACATTAATCTCCCCGGTTTAAAATAGAAAAGTGCGTGAAAACAATGGTTTAATCCTGTTTTCACGCACTTTTTTATCATACAGAGAGCTGTCCCTTATTGGGATAGCAATTCCAGTATTGCTTTTTTAAATTCAATCACATCTTCGGGAATATCGGTGTATAATAATGGCGATTGATATACCGTATTTAACAGAGAGACTGCTTGCTCGCGTCCGTTTTTCTCTTCTATCATTCGTAACATTTCATAATCTTCGGCCCCGTCACGCCAACGTTCTAAGCGGATCGAAACGCATGAAACCGGCGAGTTAACCGGATCACCCGGATACACCAGTATACCGTCTCCCGGAGGCAATGAATATTGTTGGGTTAGCGGGCTGAATGTTTGAAAAGCATTTACTACCCAAAACAAAGAACCGTCTGCCTGCTCTTTCCAGCTGCGCCACATAACAGCCCGCGTAGCTACCGATGAGCTTTTAAAGGTCATTCCCGGTACATTATTCAGGCAAACGTAAGTCCACCATTCTTCATTATTCTGCAATTTTGCCCTGATTTGGGCAGCTACTCCTTCCTGGTTCTTCATAACGGGGACACCCGTGCAAAAAATATCGACATACCCTTGTAATATATCAAAAACCTGCATGTAGTCGGCTTGTTGCGATTGGTCGTCGGGGCCCTGACTGAATGTGATTAAAATCTTCGCTTCGGGGGCGTATCCGTGAATTTTACTGGCGATTGTTTTGATTTCATTATAACCGGCAATATTGTGAACTTCATCGGTGAAATAGAAATAGCATTTCTCAATCAATCCGCTATTTCGCATCTCTTCCAGCGTGGTTCGGAGTTGTGTGTCGGTTAACCTTCTATAAGGTAATGCAATCAAATTGAAGCGAGGGTCTTTGAGGTAATCGAGCATTCGGGCATCCCCGGGAGGAAAAGGTGAGGAGTTTACTTCTATGCGGTTGGTGGCACTAATCCATGAACAGAAATAAGGCGAAATCCGATAATTCAGCAATAAATCGGAAACCTCTTTTCTGATCATGATTTTTGATTCTTCCGGAATCCCTTTTGCCATCGGTAGATTATCCGGATCAATGCCAAATACGGCAGGGAAAGATGGCTGGACCGGTAAGCTCACATCTTTAACATTGATATGCACATATACCGGATACACCTGCTTCATACTTCTGAAGTAAAGGGTGTCTTCATAAAGACCCGGTTTTGAATCGGGTTTTGTCTGATAGGTTACCCATAACCGTATCTCTTTGTTTTCGGGGTAAATGATTGAGTCCACCGGAATCAGTATATCGTATATCCCACGGAATGGGGCGATTCGGCGTAAGGTATATTTTGTGTTTTCATTGGTCCGGTTTTTTTCGGGATATACCGGACAATCTCCGGTGGTATGTAATACGATCTGGAAATGTTCACTTTCGTTGCGTGCCAGCCAAACCGTTGCTTCATTTGCAGGAGGAGCGTCGGCATAAGTGGAGACATCCTGCAGGCTATTTAAAATCCAACTGTTGGAAATTGCTGCTTCCGTTGTGTCAGTACCGGGTATAACCACCTCTTTAATGATTACCTCATCCTTACAAGCTCCCAATATGGATAGAAAGAAGATTATAACTCCCATGCATCCGCTCCATTTCAACCACATAACTTTTTTCTTTAATTAAACTGTTAGGGTATATGTATAACAATGAGATATGAAAAATGGTTATTGAAAAAATATGCAAAAAGGGAGAAGATATCAAAAGACATCTTCTCCCTTTTTATGTGAAACATACAATTGTTTTTTATTGCGCCACCATAATCCGGTGTACTTTATTTCCGATAGCAATCAGATATACCGTGTTATTACGGATATCGCCATACCATACAAATTCAGCTTCATTGGTCTGATGCATTTGTTTGCCGGTCATATCAAAAATACGGATTAAAGTACCCGATAGGTTACCGGAAACAGCGATTTTTCCTTCTTCGGCTTTTATTGTAATTTGTTCTTCCTGAGCGTCGCCAAGGCTGTTGGCTACTGTTATGGTCAGTTTCCCGTTTGTGTGAGTGATATCATATAAATCACTGGTCGCTCCCGAAATAACGATCGGATAAACCTCACCGGCTTTAGCTTCCCCCGTTGCCGCACACGTCATTTCAGGCAAGGTCTTCAAAACGCCCGGAGTAGCAGCATTTTCTCCACTGATAAATCCTGAATAAGAACATGTAAATTCCGGATTTTCTTCGTTTTCGGCACGAGATTTGTTCTTTGCTGTGATTTTAAGCGTCGATTTTAGAACAGTTACCGTATGTTTGTCGGTTTCGGCTACCGTTTGATAATTATAAGCCTCTCCCGGATTAAGAGAAATTTCAAAAGTTTCGCCCGGAGTCGAATTCTTTTGCACATCACTCGTTGCAGATGGTGTTGTTCTGAAAACATTGGATAAAAATAAAGAGTCCTCCTTTAATAAACCTTCATAAACGAATTTATAAGTAGGAAGTGCGCGTCCACGCGTATAATTTATATCGGATGTTTTTACGATAAGTGGTAATGGTAAAATCTTAACGCTGCAACTGTTTGAATATACCGTTGGTTGTCCCTCCTGTCGGTAGACAGCTCTGATTGCCACGTCTCCGCATCCCATGGCTTTCAGCTGGCCGTCCTGTTCGCTCATCAGGCCAGGTTTATCGATTTCATAAACAACAGATTCTCCTTCGGGAACGCCAGTAAGAGTTGGTATGACCGAATTATTATAATTTACCTCCGGTGTTACCGTAAGTTGCAGCTGTATTGCCGGAGCCTCTGTAAATCGGAAGGTATAGGTCCGTGTTTTTAATCCGGCAGATGTTGCGTCGCTGACTTTTAATACGATTTCTTCTCCGGTTATTGTTTTTTCAATGGTCGCGTCGGTTCCATAGGCAACGGCTTCCATGTGCTCTGGCGATGGTGCCGTACCATTCTCTTTTGCAACATAATATAGATAAGTATCCTCGTCAAAATCTGCCAACGGCTTGCCGTTAATCGTTACGGATCTTAATTTGGTGTTGTAGATGAAATGCAGGTCATCGACCCACAATTGGTCATTCCCTTTTCCTTTTCCTGCATTTTTATTCGTAGTACATGATGCCAGCAAATAGGCCGGATTGCGCGACTGATCATTATAAGATATCGGTAAAGAGAATCTTTTCCATTGATTTTCTGTAGCCGGGGTAAGGATGAAGGCCGACCCGATTAAATGATCTTGCTGTTCAGCCTCGGTAGCATGTGGTTCTTTGTAGTTGTAATTGTCGTGAAGAATAAAGGATAACTGAGCTTCATTGGGAATCACCGTTTCTCCTTCTTTAACACCATACTCAACAGGAGCGAACTTTGCCCATACTACAACCGAATCCGGACGTCCGGTAAAAGCGGCCCGATGATCTGCCGGATTATACGGAATACCTGTGCCCTGATCAATCAAATCGGTGCTGATATCAGTGAAGTTATAATTGGTTTGGGAGGTGGGATTCATATCTCCCATATGAATCGTGCCGGTCGTAAGATTCCCATTGGCGACGATCGACATGATTTCTGTTGAGAAGATCCGGACAGAACTTGTGCCTTTCGATCCTGGCCGAATGTCATCCGAACGGCGTAATTGATCTTGTGCAAACATAAACAGAGTAGGGGATGCAGAGAAAAACGATCCTGCCGTCAGAAATGAATTCCATTGTACCGGTTCTACGCCATTAGTAGGGCCGTCCGAGTTCCATATGGTAATTTGAGAACATTTTTCCCACTTTTCAAAATCACTGTTTGTTAATTGATCTTGTGCAAAACTTGATAGCGTTACTCCTCCAAGAGAAAGACAAAAGAATGTGTGTCTTAATTTTATCATGATTAATTTATTAGGTAAATAACGCGTGCAAATTTATCTTAAATATTTTGATTATTTACGAAAATTCCCCGTTCTGTGCGATTCTATCAATGAATCAGGCTGTTTCCTCTATTTCTTCTTATTATTTATCATTAATTAAAGAATACTTCGTGGCCACTTCCATTAACTTTGCATCCTATAAAAAGAAAAGTTTACAATGAATATAGCAGCATTAGTTTCGGGAGGAGTTGATAGCTCGGTGGTTGTATATCGCCTGAAAGAAATGGGATACGATCCTACTATCTATTACATTCGTATCGGAATGGAGGACAAGGACGGCTACATCGACTGCCCGGCTGAAGAAGATATTGAGATTACACGGTATATTGCCCGCAAATACGGGTGTAAATTTGAAATTGTTTCATTGCATGACGAGTATTGGGAAAATGTGGTAAGTTATACGATTGAAAACGTACGCCGCGGTTTAACTCCCAATCCGGATATGATGTGTAATAAGATGATCAAGTTCGGCTGTTTTGAGCAGAACTGGGGGCATCTGTTCGACAAGATTGCGACGGGACATTACGCTACTACTACCGAAATAGATGGGAAGACCTATTTATCGACGGCAGCCGATCATCATAAAGATCAGACCTATTTTCTGGGACAGATCAACTACATGCAGGTAAGCAAGCTGATGTTTCCGATTGGCGACCTGCAGAAAAGTGAAGTGCGCCGATTGGCGGCAGAACAAGGGTTGCCAAGTGCCATGCGTAAAGATTCGCAGGGAATTTGTTTCCTGGGCAAGATCAACTACAATGATTTTATCGGTCGTTATCTGGGTGAAAAGAAAGGTAAGATCGTTGAGTTCGAAACCGGAAAAGTGGTTGGCGAACACAAGGGATTTTGGTTTCATACCATCGGACAACGCAAAGGTCTTGGTTTGAGCGGAGGTCCGTGGTTTGTGGTAAAGAAGAACATCGAAGAAAATATTATTTATGTTTCGCAGGGATATAATCCCGAAAACCAATATGGCAATGTGCTCAATCTGGGAGCATTCAGCTTTATTACAGAAAACCCATGGGGTGACGAAACTCAGATTGGCGATATCACCTTTAAAAACCGTCATACGCCCGAGTTTTCAACCGGAAAACTGGAACGTATCGGCGATGTATATCGCATTCACTCGGATCAGAAGATTCAGGGAATTGCACCCGGGCAGTTTGGCGTTATCTACGATAAAGAGAGTCATCTGTGCCTAGGCAGTGGGGTGATCATCTGATTATTTAGAGCTATAAGGAAAATGAGGAGGTTGTCGTTTGGCAACCTCTTTTTTATTTTAAATGATTGTAATACGTTGTTGAGAATTATCTATATTTATTGTTTGTAAGCAATATGTAAAACCAATTTTAAAGTACATATTGGCAGGACATTTTAATAATAAATACCATGCAGGTCAATGGATAGAATAGATAAAATGCTAAAGGCTAAAAAAAAGCTGGAAGATGAAATTCAAATGAAAATGATATTGATTGCCATGTATTACAAGATTGAAGAGATGAATATATCGGGCTCTCTTGAATTTGCCAAGCTCCCTTCGCTTTCGTTGGATGAAGATGGCAATTTCTATGGTTTTCAGGTGGATATCGATATCTTAGACTATGATATTGAAATAAAAAAGATGATTTAATTCAGAAGCCATCCCTGTTGGTTCTCGTTTTTATATAAAACAATCGCGGTGATTGAGGCTATACAATGATCATTTTGATAAATAATTATTGTATAATATTAAAATTATTGTTTTATATTTGTGGCAACAAAAGCAAAACAATCGCTTGCGATATTGTTGGAAATTTGGGGGGTTAGCTCATCTGGCTAGAGCGCAACACTGGCAGTGTTGAGGTGGTCGGTTCGAGTCCGATACTCTCCACGTCGATAAGAGAATGTATAACGATACTTCCTCTTTTGGAATAACAAAGGTCTGAACTTGAAAAAGTTCGGACCTTTGTGTTTTTATTATCGGTAGTGCAAGCAAAAGCAAACATACTTTTGCGGCTGATACTTCGGCACCGATCCGATTTTCACTTGCGAACGACCGGAGGTTGGTTCGCGAAGAACGCGAATGTCGTCCGCGGACAACTTTCGTGTTCTTCGGGAGCGACATTCGTGTTGTTCGCGGGCGGCATACAGATTCTCCGCGAGCCATCATTCGCGGAGGTAGTATAAAAACGGCCCGCAAGTACGATTGTTTATCTTCGTACATTGCGGGCCGGCTAAAAATGGTTTGCGCTTTGATTGAAACAGCTCGTTTATAAGCTCTTTTTCTCTTCGCGCGAAATCATGAATGACGTATACAGTTCGATGAAGGCTGCTGCCAAAAGGAGCGGAATCCATTGATTGTGTGGTTTAAACATGAAATAAGAGGCTCCTACGATAAATAAAGGGGCCATCTTTTGGAGTCTGACCAATCGTTTGATGCGCAGGCTCGTACCTTCGTAGCGTTGGCTAAGGCGGGCTACCGCCATTCCTGCCGCACCTGCCGCAAATACATAACGGGCATAAAAGGGCTCGATTATATAACAAGCCGACGATAACAGTACGGCAATCGCGGAGATTTGATACAGGTATGTGTTGAATCTTTCCTTCATTTATATAGCTATCTATTATTTGTTTTTTAATTACGCGGTTTAACCAAATAAATATCCTCATTGGCTTTCTTCATCAGGAATTGCTCACGGGCAAATTTCTCGAGGTTTTCCGGGCTTGAATTCAGCTCGTTTAATTTTCCCTTGCTTTCGTCAATGACTCCTTTGTAGTAATTAATCTCTTTTGTCAGTTCGCGGATTTTAAAACGATACTGAATATTCTTCAAAATGCTGTTTTCATCGAAGAACACCATAAATACGACGAAAATGGCTGCGACGAGCCGCAGAATCTGTGTCCCTCTGTAAAAAGATAGAATCGGACCTGCTATTTTTCCGGGGATTGTGCCAAATGATTTCTTCATCGGTTAATTGAGGCTTGAAAATTACATGCTTGATGGATGCAAATGTAGCGAATAATTGGTAGCGATAAGGAATATTTCATGGAGTATGTTTATAAAATACTGTTGTTTTGTTTAACTTTGTCAAAAATAAAGTAACGTGAATCTGGTAATAGACCAAGGAAATACAAAAGCCAAAGTCGCAATTTTTAATCGGGAGCAATTAATCATGACGGAAGAGGTTGTGGAATTAACATTCTCCCGGATTGATTCGTTGAAGAAGCAGTATGGAATTCATCATTGTATCTTATCAACCGTTAAACCATTAGCGACGCAGCTCCTTGAATATCTTCAGCACTCATTCGGGCTGTTTTTGCACCTGAATGCAGATACATTGCTCCCTGTTAAAATCGGATATAAAACACCGCAAACACTTGGTGCCGACCGGGTTGCCGCAGTTGTTGGCGCGGCAGAACAAATTGGGAGAGAGGCTGTTATTGTAATAGATGCGGGTACTGCCATTACCTATGACTTTATGGATGAAACCGGTGTGTTTGAAGGAGGCAATATTGCTCCGGGCATACATCTGAGAATGCGTGCTTTGCGTGACTTTACAGGTAAACTGCCTTATGTAAATCCCGAAGGAGATACCCCGTTGATCGGGTATAGTACTGAAACGGCAATTCGTAGTGGCGTTATAAATGGTATTTGTTTCGAAATAGAAGGTTTTATAGCTAAAATTAAGGCGACTCACCCATCGGTTTTGGTATTTTTAACGGGAGGGGACGCTATTTTCTTGGCTGAAAAATTAAAATATCCCATCTTTGTGGATAAAAAATTAGTCTTAAAGGGTTTGAATAGAATATTAAACTATAATGTTGAGCAGTAAAAAGGAACTTCTGATAATGGCAATTCTCGCCCTTATCTGTACAAGCGTGAATGCACAGGATATGAATCCAAGTAATAACGGAAATACTCCCTATTCGCGTTACGGCTACGGTCGTTTGGCCGAGACTTCGTTTGTCAGGAACAGGGGTATGGGTGGAATCGGCTACGGACTTCGTTCGAATCTGCAGACGAATCCGATGAATCCGGCGTCGTATACGGCAATCGATTCCCTAACTTTCCTTTTTGACTTCGGTGTTAACGGTCAGTTGGTTAATTATAAGGAAAACGGTGCGCGACAGAATAAATGGAACGGTGGGCTGGATTATCTGGCAATGCAGTTCCCGCTGAGCAAGCATCTGGCAGCCAGTATCGGGTTGTTGCCTTATAGTTATGTAGGGTATGGTTACGGAGCTGTTGATAGTACGGCAACTACCGACACCAGCGACGAGCGCATTCGTTATATCAAGCAGTATGCCGGTAACGGCGGATTAAACAAGGTGTATGTCGGCTTGGGCGGAAAACCATTCAAATGGGTTTCGCTGGGTGTGAACGTAGGGTATATTTTTGGTGAAATATCAAATGACTTCAGCGTTACATTCCCCGATAACAATGGTACTGCAACCTATTCTTATCAGACTGTATCGGCACGGGCGCTCGAATTGCAATTCGGTGTTCAGTTTATGCATACATTTAACGTGAAGCATGCCGTAACGCTGGGTGCTACTTTTTCGCCTAAGATGAATATGTGGGCGGATGCAAGTTATATCCAGACTACAACGGCTTCGGATACGACTAAAACAAATAATGTGTTGTCGATCCCGCAGACACTGGGTATCGGTGCCTCTTATGTATATGACAATCGTCTGACAATCGGAGCCGACGTGAAGATGGAGAAATGGGGCGATGTGGCCGGACTGAACGACCAGTTGGAAAAGAAGGATAATCTGTTTCGCAATACCACGAAGGTTGCGGTGGGAGCAGAGTATCTGCCGTCATTGAGCAGCCGTAGTTATTTGTCGCGCATGCGCTATCGTGCGGGTATGCATTATTCGGACTCGTATATTGAGGTGAAAGATAGCCGGAATAAAGAATTGGGCTTTACGCTTGGATTGGGATTCCCTTTGAAAAATCAAAAATCAATGGTGAATGTCGCGTTTGAATACATCGATGTACGTCCGCAAAACAAATCGTTCTTGTCAGAAAACTATCTGCAGCTGAACATCGGACTTACTTTCAATGAATTCTGGTTCTTTAAGAATAAATTGAAATAATATTATATAACTCATAGTATAAGAAAATGAAACCAGCAAAATTAATTTTTTCTGCCCTTCTGACATTTGGAGCTTCGTCTCTGTTTGCACAGACGGGTGCACAAGACGGTTCTAGATTTGGAAAAGGGGAGGACAGTATTCGCTGTATCAAGAACATTAGTTTGTATGAGCCGTATGCAAAAGCAAAGAATTATAAAGATGCTTTGGCATTTTGGGAGCTTGCATATGCGGAATGTCCTGCCTCAGGGAAAAATCTCTATATCAATGGAGTGAAAATCATGGAGTGGCAGATTAAAAATGAAAAAGATCCTGCCAAACGTGCTGCCCTGGTTGAAAAATTGATGGGATTGTATGACAATCGTATCAAATTCTTTGGAAATGACAAACAGTGGCCGACGTCACGTATCCTTGGAAGTAAAGCTGTGGATTATCTGGCTTACATGGGGGATAAGGCTGATTATGCCAAGGCTTTCAAATGGTTGTCTGAATCGGTTAGTGCGCGTAAATCCGCATCAAGCCCCGAGGTGGTGAAAGAGTATGTTTCGGTAGCTGCCAAAATGTTTAAGGCTAATCCGAACGATCGCGAAATGTATCTGGATACCTACCTGAAAGGGATGGAATATCTGAACGAATATCAGAAGACAGCGAAAGAAGCGATGGTTGAATATACTGAACAGGTGAAAACATTCCTGGGTCAGGAATTCGCTTTGAGCGGAGCGGCTGATTGTGAAGCTTTGCAGGCAATGTATGCGCCAAAAGTGGAGCAGAACAAAGATAATATTGACTTCCTGAAACAGACCATCTCTTTGTTGCGTCGTGCTAAATGCCAGGAAAGCGAAGTGTATTTCCTTGCGTCTGATTACGCTCACCGTATTCAGCCAACAATGGAATCGGCAATGGGTCTTGGTAAACAGGCTTATAAGAAAGAAGATTACGCACAGGCTGCCGCTTATTATGAAGAAGCCTCTTCATTGGCAACTGAGCCGGCTGACAAAGCTGAAATCGATCTGAATATCGCAAGTATCTATTTCAAACGTCGTAACTATCCTCAGGCACGTACGTTTGCGTTGCGCTCTCTTGCTGCGGATCCTAACCAGGCGACTCCGTATATCCTGATTGCGACAATGTATGCGAATGACGCTCACAATATCTATCCGAACGATCCGATCATGGCTCAGGCGGTATATTTTGCAGCAGTAGATAAATTGGAAAAAGCAAAATCGGTAGAACCTGCGAAAGCGGGAGAAATCAATTCGTTGATCTCTTCTTATCGTCAGCGTTTCCCAAGTGTTCAGGATGTATTTATGCACCAGGATCTTGAAAAAGGAAAATCGATTACAATCGGTGGATGGATTCAGGAAAGAACAACAGTTCGCTAATAACTGAATAAATTATATTTCTGAGAAAAGCCATAAGTTACATGGGTAGAATTTACTCCTATTCATGTAATTTATGGCTTTTCTTTTTTATTTTTGTTCTGTATATAACAGATTTTTATTTTAATGATAAACCGGATTAGGCAAATTGCTATATTGAGTGGGAGAAAATGGGTTCTTCCCATGTTTTTATTTATAGGATTATTGAATATTATCGGATGTTCAAAGCCGAAAAATGAGATTGTGGGATCATTTGCGGATCGTGCGGAAATGCCTTCTTTGCACAGTGAAAAGGTATCGACGCTGATTTCGGACTCGGGAGTGACGAAATACCGCATCACGGCTGCCCAATGGGATATGTTTGAAAAAGTAACAGAGCCCCGTTGGTATTTTCCGAAAGGTATTTTTGTTGAGAAATTTGATTCTGTTTATCAGACGGAAGCAAGTATAAAGGGTGATACTGCTTATTTTTACAAGAATAAGAAGTTGTGGCATCTGATTGGGAATGTTGAGATTTTCAATCAGGCGGGCGATCGTTTTGAAACGGACGAATTGTTCTGGGATCAGCGTAAACAGCAGATCTATTCAGATAAATTTATTCATATCGAGAAAGAGGATGTGATTATCGAAGGGATCGGTTTTGAATCGAATGAGTCTATGTCGAAATATACGATTCGTACTCCGAGCGGCATATTCCCGGTTCAGTCTGTTCGTCCGGTGGCAACCGATTCGTTGGGCGTCGATTCGTTAACAATAAAGGAGGATACAATTCCATGACAAAACATATCATAGAGATATTGATTACGCTGCTTTTTTCGGCTTTCTTCTCGGGGGTCGAAATCGCGTTTGTATCGTCGAATAAAGTTCGGTACGAGCTCGATAAGAAAAAGGAGGGGATTACCAGCCATATACTGGGGTTATTCTACCGCAATCATGAGATGTTTATTTCAACCATGCTGGTGGGTAATAACATCGCATTGGTGGTGTATGGGATATTGATGGCGCAGATGCTTGAACCATGGATTGCCTCGCTGTGGAATAACGAGGCGTTTATCGTAATGACTCAAACTCTGTTGTCTACGCTGTTGATTCTTGTAACGGCCGAATTTTTGCCTAAAACGGTATTTAAGATCAATCCGAACTTTTCGCTCAAGATTTTCGCGTTGCCTCTTTTTCTGGCTTACATTATATTATATCCTGTAACGCGATTTACCACCTATGTTTCGCGCGGTATTTTGAAATTGTTTGGGTTTAGAGTAAGTAAAGATGGGCGGCACGGGATGCTTACCAGGATAGATCTCGATTTTTTCATTCAGCAAAGTATAGAGGATTCATCGGATGTGACGCCTACCGATCCGGAGGTGATCATGTTTCAGAACGCACTTGATTTTTCAAGTCTGAAGGCGCGCGATTGTATGATACCGCGAACCGAACTGGTTGCAATCAGTATTGAGGCTCCGCTGCCCGAACTGATGAACTTGTTTATCGAAACCGGATTTTCTAAAATACCGGTTTATAAGGGCAATATCGATAATGTGGTTGGGTATATCCATTCTTCCGAAATGTTTAAGCGACCTACGGACTGGACCACTAAAATCACGCAAATCCCGATCGTGCCCGAAACGATGGCCGTAAATAAGCTGATGAAGCAGCTCCTTGAAAAAAAACGGAGCATCGCGGTAGTGGTGGATGAGTTTGGCGGAACGGCGGGTATCATTACGATGGAGGATCTTTTTGAAGAGATATTCGGCGACTTTGAGGATGAGCATGATACGAATCATTACATAGCACGTAAGGTGGGAGAGAATGAATATGAGCTCTCCGGACGCCTTGAAATTGAAAAAATCAATGAGCAATTTGATCTTGATTTGCCCGAATCGGACGAATATGTTACATTGGCAGGGTTTATTTTACATTATCATCAAACCATTCCGAAGTTGCATGATGTGATTGAGATCGGTAATTTTGAGATTAAGATCATGAAAATAGCGACTGCTAAGATTGAGTTGGTGAGAATGAAAAATCTCTGACGGGGTGTTTTTTTTCGCAGAGAGATGGATATTTAAACTCATTTTTTGTATCTTCGTGCGCTAAGTTTAAGAATTAAAAATAAATAATAACAAACATATAAAAGACAATGGCTACGTTAGAGAAAATCAGAAATAAAGCGGGCTTACTGGTAACAGCGATTGGGGTGGCTTTATTTGCATTCATTATCGGCGACTTGTTTTCGGGGGGACAGACCTTCTGGAGACAATCACAGGATAAAGTAATTTCAATCAATGGTGAGAGAATCACGACCGAAACTTTTCAGCGCAACATCAATGATTTGACTGAAGTTTATAAGCTGCAGACCGGACAAAACACTTTGTCGGCAGAGTATACACAGCAGATTAACAATCAGGTGTATGAAAATATGATTCGTGAAACACTAATCGGTGATGAAGCAGCTAAGATCGGTATGATCGTATCGAAAGAGGAGTTGGCGGATCTTGTAAGCGGCGATCATATTTCACCGATGTTGCAGCAGATGCCTTTCTTCCGCAATCCTGAAACAGGAGCGTTCGATAAATCTTTGTTACTGAATTTTCTGAATGCAGTAGTAAGTGTTGAAGCCGGAGCACAGGGTGCTGCAGCAAGCCAGGAATTGGAGCAAGCTCGTAAATTCTGGTTGTTCTGGGAGAAAAACATCAAAAAACAGCGTCTTGAAGATAAATACAACACTTTGTTGGCAAAAGCAATCATGCCAAACTCGTTGGATACAAGAGCTCAGTTTGAAGGTGCAAAAACAAGCGCGAATTTCGCATATGCTATGCAGGCTCTTTCTACAGTGTCTGATTCTGCTGTAACAGTAAGCAATGCTGAAATCAAAGCACTTTATAATAAGTTGAAAGAAACTCGTTTCAAACAAGGTGAAACGCGTGCGGTAAAATATTTTGCGGTTGATATCCTTCCGAGTGAAGAAGATTTCAAAAATGCAGATGATGAAATTAACAAAGCGCGTGCAGAATTCGCTTCTACAAACGAAATCGCGGATTTTGTAAATATGAATTCGGAAGTACCTTATGTTGATGCGTTTGTTGCAATCAGCGCAATGGATGCAGATCAGAAACAGTTTGTTGAAACAGCTGCCGCAAATCAGGTATTCGGACCATATCTTGAAGACAATACATATAAAATGTATCGTTTGGTTGCTAAAACTACAGCACCGGATTCAGTGAAAGCTCGTCATATCATGTTGCCACTTCAGAATGAGGCAGCGGCATTGCAGCTTGCAGACAGTTTGTTGACAGTATTGAATAAAGGTGGTAACTTCGCTGCCCTTGCAGAACAGTTCTCGGCTGACCGCAACAGCGCGGCCAACGGTGGTGATCTTGGATGGTTTACAGAAGTAGCTGCTTTGAGAGGTATCGGTGCAGACTTTAAGGATGCATGTTTCTCGGCTAAACCGAAAGAATACTTTACAATCCGTACTACATATGGTATTCATGTTGCTCAGGTAACTGAAGCGACTAAACCGGTAGCTAAAGCTAAAGTTGCAGAATATGCAATCGCGGTAACACCAAGCAGCCGTACATTCCAGAAACTATATGCAGAGGTTAATCAGTTTATCGCAAACAACAATACAGTAGAAGCTGTTGAGAAAAACGCTGCTGAAAAAGGATATAATCTGCTTTCGAACGCACGTCTTACAACAACAGATATGAATCTGGGTCTGATTCAGAATGCACGTCCGGCTATCCGTTGGGCATTCCAGAATGAACCGGGCAAAATCTCTGAAGTATTCGAAATCGACAACAAGTTTGTAGTGGTAGCCGTAACAGGTGAAACTCCTGCAGGATACACTCCGCTTGCTCAGGCAGAACCGGCTCTTCGTTACGAATTGATCGGAGGTAAAAAAGCAGAGAAAATCATTGCTGACCTGAAAGCAAAAGGATTGAATACGTTGGATGCTTATGCTTCGGCTATGGACTCACGAGTAGATACAGCTAAATTCGTTTCTTTCAATACAAACCGTATCACCGGTGTAGGTAACGAGCCTGTACTTTCGGGTAGCGCTCCTTACGTTGCTGAAAACCAGCTTACAGGTCCTTTGGCAGGTAAAAACGGAGTATATGTATTCTCGGTTTACAATAAAACACAGAGCGAAGCTCCTTTCAATGAAGCTACTGAAAAACAGGCGTTGGAAAATAACCTGACTTACCGTTTGATGTATCAGTCAATGGAAGTGTTGAAAAACCATGCTCAGATTGAAGACTACCGTATCAATTTCTATTAATTGATTTGTAAAATACAGATGAAGCGGCTTGACCTTATTGGTCAGGCCGCTTTTTTTCGTTCCGGAAAGCAGTGGTGAAAAAACGTTATCAAACATGCCTCCCTGACCTAAATTCACCTATTTTTGTTTACTAAATAAAGACAGTAACACAAAAACGAGATGAATAACGAAAATCATACAGATATACATAAGGAGCCTTTGTCGGGGAAAACACTGAGTGAGTTGAAATCGATAGTGGCAGATTTTAAAATGCCGGCTTTTACAGCTAAACAAATAGCCCAGTGGTTGTATCAGAAAAAGGTTCGTTCGATTGACGAAATGACGAATCTGTCGAAAGCACACCGTGCGCTTCTAAACGAGCGTTATACGGTAGGTGCATCCGATCCGGCGGATAAGGCGGTGTCGGTAGACGGTACCATCAAATACCTGTTTCGTACGGATACCGGCAAGTTGGTGGAGTCGGTATATATACCGGATCAGGAACGCGCCACATTGTGTGTGTCGTCGCAGATGGGATGTAAGATGAACTGTTTGTTTTGTATGACGGGAAAACAGGGATTCAACGGAAACCTGACTGCCAATGAAATTATAAATCAGATACAGTCGATTCCGGAATCAGACCAATTGACGAATCTGGTGTTTATGGGGATGGGTGAGCCCTTGGATAATCCGGATAATTTATTCAAAGTGCTTGAAATCCTGACTGCCGACTGGGGATATGCGTGGAGTCCGAAACGGATCACCGTATCTACGATCGGGCAGATGAAGAATTTGGGGCGTTTTCTTGATGAAAGCTCATGCCATTTGGCGGTGAGTCTGCATTCTCCATTCCCGGAAGAACGTTTGACAATCATGCCGGTTGAAAAAGTGTGGCCGATGAATGAATTGTTGCAAGAATTGAAAAAGTATGACTTTTCGAAGCAGCGTCGCCTGTCATTCGAGTATATCATGTTTCACGGGTTTAACGATAGCAAACGACATGCACAGGAGTTGGTAAACTTGTTGCGTGGTATGAGTTGCCGGGTGAACCTGATCCGTTTTCATGCCATACCGAATGTGGATCTGAAGACGTCGAATGAGGCGGCAATGAACTACTTCAGAGATTATCTGACAGATCACGGTATTACGTGTACGATCCGTTCATCGCGCGGGGAAGATATTTTCGCGGCATGCGGGATGCTCTCGACATTGAAACAAAAAGATAAAAAAGAGAATACTGAAGAGTAACAATAATTTTCATCAGTTGCTTAATTTTGTCATTCACGTGAGAATGCTTACTTTTACTGATATCTAAATTATTCCATCAAGATATGAGAGCAAAAATTCTTTTATGCCAATGTTTAATGGCTCTGCTTTTCCTGGCCGGATGTAAAGGAAAAGGAGTACCGGCCCTTCAGGTCGCAACAGGATCGCCTTATGAGGTGTTAGTAGTAGCAGACAGACAGGTGCTCAATGGGGAAGTGGGTAAGGAGATCAGAGAGATTCTGGGCTCGGACGTACCGGGATTGCCTCAGCCGGAATCACAATTCCGTGTATCGACGGTAACACCACAGCAGTTTGACAACATATTAAAGCCTGTACGCAATATATTTATGGTGGAGATAACGGATTTGTCCACTCAACCTAAATTTTCGTTTGCCCGGGATGTGTGGGGCAAGGGTCAGATGATTCTTTATCTGAAAGCACCCGATTTGAAAAGCCTCCAGTCTTATCTGGAAGAGCATAAACAGATGGTGCTCGATTTCTTTGTGAATTCGGAAATGAACCGGGTAGTGAACGTATTGCGTAAGGACTATAATAAGACCGCCGCAGAAGAATTATTCAAACTTCTGGGAGTTGAAATGAATATTCCGATGGATATGGCTCAGGTTAATAAGTCGGATAATTTCTTTTGGATTTCGAACAATGGACGAACCGCCCGAATGGATTTAGTGGTTTATTCAGTGCCGTATAAGGATATTGATGCTTTCTCGCCAGAGAAAATCATCGCCAGACGCGATTCGATTATGAAATTGAAAATTCCGGGAGCTTATGAAGGCAGTTATATGACTACGTCGAAATTTGTTTATCCGGAGTTCCGCACTTTATCGCTCGGTGGTAAATACGTGGGCGAAATGCGAGGATTATGGGAAGTTGAAGGAGATGTGATGGGGGGGCCTTTTGTGAGCCATACCCGATTGGATGAAGCGAATCAGCGCATTATCACGGCGGAAGTATTCGTATACGCACCGGAAAAAAAGAAACGGAATTTACTGCGGAAGCTTGAAGCTTCTTTATATACTTTAAAACTTCCTCAGGATAACTTATTGCCTGAGGTGCCTGTATTGGTAAACAAATAATAAATTACAAATGGAAGAAACACATAAAATTAAAGTTGGTATTACGCAAGGAGATATCAACGGGGTCGGTTATGAAGTCATTCTGAAAACCCTGTCGGATCCGCGTATTGCCGAGATGTGTACTCCGGTTGTGTACGGTTCAACGAAAGTAGCTGCCTATCATCGCAAAGTGCTGGATTTACCGGCTGTAAATTTTAACATGATCAATAATGCTTCGGAAGCCCTTGAGGGAAAACTGAATCTTGTGACCTGTGTTGATGATGATATCAAGGTAGAGCTTACCCGCTCTACTCCGGTTGCCGGAGAAGCTGCCTTAAAAGCATTGGAAAAAGCAACTGAAGAGTATGAAAACGGCTGGATTGACGTACTTGTAACAGCTCCGATCAATAAACATAATATTCAGTCGGAAGAGTTTGATTTTCCGGGGCATACCGAATATCTGGAGAAAAAATGCGGCGACGGTGCAAAATCGCTAATGATTCTTCTGAAGGATAATCTGCGGGTTGCTTTGGTTACGGCGCATGTGCCTGTATCAGAAATCGCTCCGCTAATCACGAAAGAATCGGTTCTTTCGAAACTGGAGATTCTCAATCAGGTGTTACAGCAGGATTTTGGCATTCAGAAACCACGCATTGCCGTATTATCGCTAAACCCTCATGCGGGTGATGATGGTTTGCTGGGGACAGAAGAGCAAGAGAAGATTATTCCGGCCCTTCAGGAAGCACAGCAAAATGGGATTCTTTGTTTTGGCCCTTATCCGGCGGACGGATTCTTCGGTGCGGGTAAATTTGCCCGTTTTGATGCTATTCTGGCCATGTATCATGATCAGGGATTGGCTCCGTTTAAAACAATCGCCATGGAAGATGGCGTAAACTTTACAGCCGGATTACCATTGATTCGTACATCGCCGGCTCATGGCACGGCTTACGATATCGCCGGACAAAACCTTGCTTCGGAAGATTCGTTCCGTCAGGCAATCTATACGGCCATTGATGTTTATAATTCACGCAGACAATATTTTGAAATGCGTCGCAATCCGCTAAGAAAACAATACTTCGACCGAAGCGGAGATAATGAAAAACTAGATCTGACGGCAGAGCCGGCAGCTGAATAATAGCCTATGAATTATGCAATTATTGCGGCAGGAGAGGGGTCACGCCTGGCTAAAGAGGGGGTGACGCAGCCAAAGCCGCTAGTTGAGCTGAATGGCGAGAAAATGATTGACCGGTTGATCCGGATTTTTCTCGCCAATCAGGCGACTTCTATTTCGGTCATTGTCAATGAGCAAATGCATGAGGTCGCTGAATATTTAAAAGCAAAGAGCTTACCCGTACCCTTTAATCTGATCGTGCAATCAACACCCAGTTCGATGCACAGTTTCTATGAATTGTCTCGTTGTCTGCCCGAAGGAAAGTTTTGCCTGACTACGGTAGATACGATTTTTCATGAGACGGAATTCTCACATTACATAGCGGCTTTTGCAGCAGACCGGTCGAATGACGGGTTGTTTGCGGTTACGGATTATATAGAGGACGAATCGCCCTTATATGTAGATGTGGATGAGTCGTTGAATATCCATGGTTTTATGGATGAAGCTTATCCTGAAGCCCGTTATATATCGGGCGGAATCTATTGCCTCCAATCTAACGCGTTTCCGGTACTGAAAAGTGCAATAGAAGCCAATCGTTCGCGTATGCGTAACTATCAGCGCGAATTAGTGCAATCCGGATTCCGGTTAAAGGCATTTCCATTTAAAAAGATTATAGATGTGGATCATGCTTCAGATATAGCTTTGGCTGAAGCATTTTTAAAAGCGTAGAATGACATGAAAGGTTATCGTATAGCGGGTGTAACCCGGTCAAATCAATACTCTCCTAATCATATTGGTAACGATGCTGCGATTTTTAATGAGACATTGCGCCATCTTCGTGAAGCGGGGTGTGAAGTTACTGTTTATGATGAAACTGAATTCATTGCAGCCGATATCAAGGAAAGCTTTGTCTTTAATATGGCTCGCAACAAGGAGGCTATCGCCAAGTTGATCGACCTTGAAAAACGGGGCGTAGTGGTTGTGAATTCGGGGAACGGTATAGAAAACTGTACGCGCGAACAGATGACACGGCTTCTGATTGCGAATGATGTACCACATCCGCGAAGCCTGATCGTAAATACCAATGAAAACGTATTCCCTTTTTTGAATCGTGAAACATTTATACCTTGCTGGATTAAGCGAGGTGATTTTCATGCGATTCATCGTGAAGACGTAAGTTATGTGCGTCATCCGGAGGAGGGACAGGACGTATTGAAGGAATATGCGATGCGCGGTATTCGTAAAGCGGTTATCAATGAGCATCTCAAAGGGGATTTGATTAAGTTTTACGGAGTTGCCAATACGGAATTCTTTTATTGGTTTTATCCGTTTGATATGCAGCACAGCAAATTCGGACTGGAGCAAATCAATGGTGCTTCACAAGGCCTTCATTTTGATAAGGATAATCTGCGCAATATCTGTCAGCGAGCCTCGGAGGTTTTGGGGGTGCGTATCTATGGCGGCGATTGTATCGTCGCGGAAGACGGATCGATACGGATTATCGATTTTAATGATTGGCCGAGCTTTGCGCCGTGTCGGGCGGAAGCGGCTCCTTTTATTGCACAATGTATTTTGCAGGAGGCTGCCCTGGGTAGTTTCCGTGTAGTTAACCAAACTTTAAAGTTGAGATAATCAGTAACGGGATGGAGATTATGGCAGATCAGAAACAGCGCTTTTCGTATGAGCAGTCGCTGAAGTCAATGGATACGGAAGAATTTATCGACCTGAAATTTTATCGCCCACTGGGATATCTGTGGGCTTTGTTTTTTGAAAGACTGGGAGTTACTCCCAATGCGGTATCCGTAATGTCTATTTTTTTAGGTGTGGGCGCCGGCATCTTATTTTATTTTGATCAGTTATGGATCAACGTGATCGGCATGTTGTTGCTCATTTGGGCCAATACATATGACAGCGCAGACGGACAATTGGCGCGTATGACCGGCAATTTTTCCCGGTTCGGACGCATTCTGGACGGCGCATGCGGTGATATTTGGTTTATCACGATCTATGCGGCTATCTGTTTGCGCCTGATGCCTGAGTGGGGTATTTATATTTGGTTGTTGGGTGCGTTTGCCGGCTTCTGGCATACGAAACAGGCTTCCCTGGCTGATTATTATCGCAACTTTCATCTTTTCTTTGTGAAAGGAAAACAGGGTAGCGAGCTGGATGATTCTGAAAAAGTAAAGGAAGAACTGGCTGCATTGCGATTTAAAAAAGATCCGGTTTATACCGTTTTTACCTGGTTTTATTATAACTATACGCGTAAGCAGGAGAGTGTAACACCTGGCATGCAGGCGTTTCGCCGTGCTTTGCGCAAGAAATATCATAAAGGGGCGATTCCTGCCGAAATAAGCGATGATTTCCGGAGTCAGAGTAAACCTTTGATGAAGTATACGAACATGCTTTCTTTTAACACCCGTGTTATAGCGTTGTTTGCAAGTTTGTTTATCGGGATGCCCTGGCTTTATTTTGTCTTCGAGCTTATTGTATTGAATGGAATGTTATTTTACATGGTGTTGACTCATGAAAGAATCTGTCGAAATTTCACTAACCGACTCGATGCCGGTGAAAAGCAATAAAACCACTTTATGGCGTAATATTGCGTTTATATTCGGTATATCCGCCCTGCTTTTTATGGTGTATAAAATCGGGATGGATGTGATTTGGGATAACGTAAAACAGACCGGTTGGTGGTTTGTGGGGATTATCTCTGTATGGGCGTTGGTGTATCTGATAAATACATTGGCATGGTATGTCATTATCCGGGAGGATTCTGCCGAAAAAGTGCCTTTCCGAAAGGTATTTAAGTTTACTGTTTCGGGTTATGCGCTCAATTATGTTACTCCGATGGGGCTTGCGGGAGGCGAACCTTATCGCATCATGGAGTTGAAACGCTATATGTCTACAGAAAAGGCGACGGCCAATGTGATTCTGTATGCCATGATGCATGTCTGTTCGCATTTCTTTTTCTGGCTTACGGGAGCTGTGCTGATTGCGTGGCTGGTACCTGTGTCTGTCAAGGTCTCGGTTGCCCTTACGTGTATGGTGGTAGGCTGTATCGTTTTGATTGTGCTTTTCTTCCGTGGATATAAAGAGGGGCTGGTGGTGAAGATGAGCCGGATTGCCGGCAAACTGCCGTTTGTAGGGAAGAAAATCAGAAATATGGAGGATACTACGCGTGACCGGCTGATGCTGATCGATAATCAGATAAAGAGCTTACACGGTAAACGGATCCGTACTTTTTATACTTCGCTCGGTCTCGAATATACCGCCCGGTTGGTGAATTGCTTGGAAATTCTGATGATTGTTACTGCCCTAGGGCAAGAGGCAAGCTATGTGGATGCGCTCATTATCGTAGCGCTTTCATCTTTGTTTGCCAATATTCTCTTTTTCTCACCTATGCAACTCGGCACCCGTGAAGGTGGACTCTATCTGGCTTTTAAAACGCTGGGTATTGTGCCGGGTATAAGCATCTCCGTTAGTTTTATTACCCGTATCCGTGAATTATTCTGGATTATGATCGGCATATTGCTGATGAAGATAAATATACGCCGTTAATATTATATGACAACTACTAATTCTTTTGCTCCCGTAAAAGGAGTGATCTTTGATTATGGGGCTACGATCGACTCCAATGGTGCTCATTGGGCAGAAGTGATCTGGCTGGGATATCAGTCTGTGGCTTATCCTGTTCGAAAAGAAAATTTCAGAAAAGCATACGTGTATGCCGAGCGAGCATTGGCAACACATCCATATATTCAGCCTGGCCACAATTTTAATCAGCTGTTGCAGATTAAAATGAAACTTCAGCAAGAGTTTATTTTAGCCGAAAATATGTTGGAGGGAGAATTGCCCGAATTGGCAGCCGAGCGAATCGCAGCCTTTTGCTATGGTTATGCCAGAGGGGCGATTGAAAAAGCGCGACCTGTGTTGGAAGAATTGTCAAAACGCTATAAATTCGTTCTTGTATCCAATTTTTACGGTAATATCGAATCGGTATTACGTGATTTCAGACTGGACTCTTTTTTTCCGGATATCATTGAGTCGGCAGTGGTTGGCGTACGAAAACCTGATCCCCGCATTTTTGCTCTTGGTGTAGAAAAAATGGGTTTACCGGCGGATGAAATTGTTGTTGTTGGAGACTCGTACAGTAAAGATATTTTGCCAGCCGAATCGATCGGCTGCCGCACCATCTGGATTAAAGGAGCGGCTTGGGATGAATGTGAAAACGAATATACGCATTCGGCCATTATTACCGACTTCACCGAATTGTTACAGCTCTTGTGATATTTTTCGTTATCCATTGTATAAATTTTACTAAACTAAA
>JAVVPN010000002.1:0-53489 GCA_036655755.1 Bacteroidales bacterium
GATGAGACAATTAAAGATAACAAAGTCAATTACAAACAGGGAGAGTGCTTCGCTCGACAAGTATCTTCAGGAAATCGGTCGTGAGGACCTAATTACTGTAGAGGAAGAGGTAGAACTAGCCCAGCGTATTAAAAGAGGCGATCGCCGTGCGTTAGAGAAATTAACACGAGCAAACCTTCGTTTTGTGGTATCGGTAGCTAAGCAGTACCAAAATCAAGGGTTAAGTCTTCCCGACTTAATCAATGAGGGTAACTTAGGGCTGATTAAAGCAGCGGAGAAATTTGACGAGACACGCGGATTTAAGTTTATTTCGTACGCTGTATGGTGGATTCGCCAGTCTATACTTCAGGCGTTAGCAGAACAATCGCGTATTGTGCGTCTTCCTTTGAATCAGGTTGGATCTTTGAATAAGATCAGCAAAGCCTTTTCAAAATTTGAGCAGGAGAATGAACGTAAACCGTCACCCGAAGAACTTGCCGATGAACTGGATATTCCGGTAGATAAAATTTCGGATACATTAAAAGTTTCGGGTCGTCATATCTCAGTAGATGCTCCATTTGTGGAAGGGGAAGATAATAGCCTGCTTGACGTATTGGTGAATGATGATTCGCCGATTGCTGACAGAAGCCTTATCAATGAATCTCTTGCGAAGGAAATTGACAGAGCTCTTCAGACATTGGCAGACAGAGAGCGTGATATTATTAAGATGTTTTTCGGAATTGGCTGTCAGGAAATGACGCTTGAAGAAATTGGCGATAAATTCGGGTTAACCCGTGAACGTGTGCGCCAGATCAAGGAAAAAGCAATCCGCAAACTTCGTCAGAAATCACGTAGCGATCTGCTTAAGTCGTATTTAGGGTAAAAATATTGGATTGCAAATTGCAATAAAAAAACCCGTCATGGTTTACATGACGGGTTTTTTTATTGCTCGCTATCTTTGTATTCGAGTATATCAGCTGGCTGACAATCAAGTACCTTGCAAATCGCTTCGAGGGTAGAAAAACGGATAGCCTTTGCTTTACCTGTTTTTAATACCGAAAGGTTTGCCGGTGTAATGTCTACCCGTTCAGAAAGCTCATTTAATGATATTTTTCGACGGGCCATCATAATGTCTAGATTAACAATAATAGGCATATATCTTCTTTTCTTTTATTCGTTGTTGTTCTGCCTGCCGGATTTATCAAATGGTCAGGTCTTGTTCTTCTTTTAGCCGTAATCCAATGGCAAAAATCTCTGCAACCAGCAAGGATGCTAATCCGATTACCAAATTGTAAGTTTGTACTGCACTGCTCCAATCTATCTTATATCCTTGCACATTTACCTGCTCCAGAATAGAACTATAATTCAGATAACTGAATAATAGATTAATTGAAAATACAACCAAAAAGGCAATACCCAGCCTTTTCAGATGACGCACGTTGGCCCATTCAAAGATTTGGGAGCGATTTATGTTACGAATTAGTTTAACAAACTGCACAAATCCCATAATCATTGCGGCCAGAGAGGTAAGTAGCAATAATAAAACCAGTATTAATTCGCTTTTTGTAAATTCTTTATCTACTCGCGTGATAATTTCATTGTATTGTACCGGCATCCATTTTTCCGAGCGATCATTATAGATTGAATCAGGATAACTACCCGGTTGGGTTGGTGCAAGTCTGATTACAGTATAAAGATCAACAACATAAGTCTTATCTTTCTGGGTTTGTTCTGTGTTTTCCTTCCGGATAATTTGCCAAGCTTCATTTGTTCCTTCTACGCCTCCTACAATATTAAGAGATAACGAAACTCCTAGGGCGCAGAATAAGAGAAAACAGATCAAGTTTAGTTTAGTCTTCATATTACAGTGCAATATATCATTTATATATTATTTATTTTTTCAAAGATAAATAAAAGCGTTAGGAATGGTGTGAAAATACGATTCAAAATAAGGGGATATCCCAAATATCACATTTCGGACATCCCCGCTTAAAAGGTTATGATTTAATATATAGAAGTTTATTTTTTAGCCAGAAGAGACTGAGCATCTTCCAGAGAACAAGTTTGTTGTTGTGTATTCAAATCGAATTTTTTAGTCTTATTATCCCATTTCGCATAGTCAATCTCAACCGTATTGTTAGCATCGTTGTAAACACAACTCATTTTGAAGTTATTTACCCATTTATCTTGTTTCGAATCCCAACGATAAGCTATCTTTTCGGCAATCCGGCCCAATGCATCGTATTTGTATTCATACATCGTTTTCGGATTTAGTCCGTTTGTATCTCCATCTCGTTCGAAAACAGTTTTCGAGACCATCATGTCATTTTCATATTTCGTATCGTAAATGAAGTTGTTTTCTCCTTGTGCCGATACAAATGCGCAGTTCATAACTACTATTAAAGAAAAAAGAAACGATTTAAAAGATAAAGCTTTCATAATATCAAAATTTAGATTTTACATTCTGTTTATTTATCGTTTTTCGATATACAAAGGTTCAAATAATATTTCTAACCACCAAACTAATTTATCGAAAAACGATAAATATTTCTCTTTTTAGGAGAAATATATCCTTTTATCCAAATAATAATACATTATGTAACAGTTAGGTGCTTTTAATTTGATATTTGAATACAAAAAAACCTCCATTTCAATCACTTTGATAAATGAAAGAAATGGAGGTTTGGTTTAAATAATGTTAATTACTCCAATGGGAGTTGTGGATAGAGCGCTTCCCACCATTGGGGCTCATCTTTCAGCCATTTGGCAAAGAAAGCGAATATGCTTTTCTTCCAGGCCAAACGTTTGTCAAATTGTGCGATTCCGTGGTTTTCACCTTCCACCTGGATAAAATCCACCTGTTTTCCGAGCAATTTGAGAGCGGTAAACATCTGGATACTTTCCCCTATCGGTACGTTTGTATCGGCCGTACCATGCAGAAGGAGTAACGGAGTATTTATCTTGTCGGCATGAAACAGCGGGCTCTGCTCTACATAGAGCTGTGGGTTGTTCCAAGGATAGCTGTGCGCGCTTGCCGCCGCACTGTATGAATATCCCCAGAACCCTTCGCCCCAATAGCTCGACAACGCGCTGATGCCGGCATGTGAAACAGCTGCGGCGAATATATCGGTGCGTGTTTGCAGATACATGGTCATGAAACCGCCATATGATGCGCCCATACACCCTACTTTCTTCGCATTGACAAATGGATGCTCGTTACAGAACTTCTTTACTCCGGTGATGATATCGTCTGCCGTACGTTTACCCCATGCATTTACATGGCGTGCCGCGAATTCTTGTCCGAATCCGATTGTCCCCGACGGTTGCAACACATACACCACGTATCCTTGGGCTGCATACAGGTGCATCGAGTAGGGGTGGAAGAAATTACGATTGGTCGGAGTGGTGCCGCTATAATAATATACCAGCATCGGGTATTTTTTCGACGGATCAAAATCGGCCGGTAAGTAATAGCGCCCTTCGATGGTAGTGCCATCTTCCGAAACGAAATTCCACTCTTTTACTTCTCCCAATTCATAGTCGGCTGCTTGCTTTGCCTGCGGTGCATCTACCAATGCCGAACGATCATTTTTCAGATTGAGCGCATACACCCGGTCGGGGGCCGATACGCTGTTCCCTGAATATACTGCCTGTAGCGTATTTGTTGCCGGCGAAAAGGTCGTCAACACATCCACTTCGAGCGGAAGTTTGCTAAATGTTCCTTTTTGGGGCGTATAAGCGTAAAGATCTACATAATCACGGTCGGTACAGGTCATGTAAATACGGTTGTCTGCCTTGTGCCACCATGCTTGCTGGATGGATGGTGCGAAGGTTTTTGTTACCGGCCGTATTGTTCGGTCGGCAAAGCTATATAGATACGCCTGTACGTCATACATGTTGGCAATCTGTCCCGGCTCAATATTCAAACCGATTCCGTCGAACGATTCTCCCGATCCCAGCACCAACAGCTGCTTGCCGTCGGGCGAATACTGTATGCCGTTGACGAATCCGATTTTCGACCAAAGCGTATCCACTTCAAACGTATTCAGATCCACTTCGTAAAACGAGGAGCGGCGAAACGGACGTTCGGTAAGCAGGGTTTCATGTTCGGAAACCAGTACTTTTTTACTGTCGAACCGGATATCTTCTACAAATGAGCTGTGATATCCATACGTCATCTGTTCGAACAGTCCGGTAGCCAGCGTATATTTTCCTACCGAATAACGGGTGCGCCAGTTTGGCTGACGGTCATCGGGAACGATCACCTGCGATACGGCCTTACGGGTATCCGGAAACTGCTCTGCGTTTGTAAAGATGAGCGTCTGTTCGTCGGGTGTCCATGAGAAGCTTCCCGCAGGTAATTGAGTTGCAACTACGCTTTCCGCCATTGTAGCCGGATCGAGCGTCAGAAGCGTACGTCCGTCCATCCCTGTTTGGGTATAATACAGTTTATTTGTAGTGGGCATCCATCCTAAATCGGCAATCTCTTTCCAATTGGCAATCGTACGGTTCTCTTTCAGGCGCACTACCTTCTTATAGCTCTCTCGTTTGCCATCTTTCAAAACAGTATAGCCGGTAAGGATCGCATAATCGCCATTCGGCGAGATCATGTTTTGGCCCGTACGTCCGCCGGTCATCTGATCTTCAATCGTAAGCGGATGGCGCGACGAAAGCAATGTTTCTACTTCAGCCAGCGTGTCGGTCGGGATCACCGATACGCCGATAGCGGGAGCACATTTATCCGAAGCTGCCGACAGGTATTTGATAACCACCTCTTTTTGGCCCGGTTCGAGCGTAAGCTGCGCTATCGCTTTTTCCGCTTTCGAAATCGAATCCTGTAGGGAGCTTTTCTCCCCCACTTTTTCGCCATTTACAAAAAGTTGCAACATGCCGGGGCTTTTCACCTCTACCGAAGCCTTTGTATAGCGATCCGTACGTATATAAAAACGATAAAGCGAAAACCCGTATCCTGTTTCCGCTTTCACAGGCGTAAAATACAGGTCATTTCCTGCTTCAGCCAGATTCCAGTTCATATTCGCCGTATTTACCGGCATGTTGAGTAATGATTTGTCTGTAAACGGTTCGTTCTTCACGTTTACACTGTCGATCATGATCGGTTTTCGAAGCGGAATCAGTTCGCTTCGGTTCATTTGCTTCACCTGCAGTGTGCCTGCCTGTGTAGATAACAGGCAGAGCGCAAAGCAGCTGAATAAAGCAGTTCGTTTATTCATGCTATATGATTATTATTGAATAATGTCCATCTCTTCGATCAGGTGAGAAGCTCCCGCATATTTGTCGATAATAAACAAGATGTAACGCACATCCACATTAATGGTGCGTTGCAGGTTCGGTTCGAATACGATATCGCCGCTCATCGCTTCCCAGTTGCCATCGAATGCACAACCGATCAGTTCCCCTTTCGCATTGATTACCGGGCTACCCGAGTTTCCGCCCGTAATGTCGTTGCTCGACAGGAAGTTTACAGGCATCTCTCCGTTCGGAAGCGCGTATTTGCCATAATCCTTGTTCAACCAAAGCGTTTTCAGCTTTTCAGGCACAACAAATTCCCAATTGTTCGGATCCTCTTTCTCCATCACACCTTTCAATGTAGTCAGGTAATGATAGGTTACCCCGTCTTTCGGATCGTACGGAAGTACTTTCCCGTAAGTCATACGCAATGTGAAGTTGGCGTCGGGATAAACCGGCGCGCCGTCGGCCATTTCAAGCAGCCCGGCGATATAGGTTTTGCGAGCTTCAGCCAACGCAGTGTTTGCTGGCGCAAGCATACCCGAAAGTTCATCCGATTTTGCCTGTACCGAGCGCGCGTAACGGATCATTTCATCCTGCTGAATCGCTTTAAGCGTAGGTTTTTTCTTGAATTTGTCAAGGTTTGCCTGCGAAGCGAAGATAGAGCGAGAGAAACAAGCATTCAAGAATGCTGCAACATTTCCTTTATACTCTTTTTTGATATAATGCAATACCGACGGCCAAGCAGCTTCAGGCATATCTTGCATATAGGTTTCAAGGATGGTTTGCGCTACCTTTTTGTCTACCGCAAAGTTATAATCCTTATTGGCGAACAGTTTGAATCCTACCGTCAGTTTTTTAAGCTCTACGTTGATAATTTCCTGGTTCTTTGTGCGGATGGCCTCTTCGAAGGCTTCACTCACATTCGGAATGCGCGAAAACTCGATTGAGCGGATCAGTGATTCACGCAGATAGCTTAGCTGATATTTCAGTGAATCGGTCTCTTTCGTTAGCTTGTTGATGGTATTGAGCGCCTCGCTGTATTCCGGTTTGTTGTTGCGGACAGCCCATTCGGCAAACGCTTTCTCTTCGGCAAGTTTACGATCTACTACCTTCAGGTTGTTGAGCGCGTCGTTCATTCCGATCGAGTTTTTGTAATAGTTGGCCGAGCCGGCATATTTACTGGCATACTGAATACGTACCTGTGGATCGGCAAGCATCTCTTTAAGCAGCACCTCTTGGCGTTTACCACGCACGTCGATCATGGTTTTATTCGTTACGTCGCGTCGGCTTGCTACCTCTGCCGAAGTATAGAAGCGGTTGGTCGATCCCGGGAAGCCCATGATCATGGCGTAATCGCCCGGCTGAGGTCCTTTTGTAGAGATGTTGAACCATTTTTTAGGGCGCAACGGTACGTTGTCTTCCGAATACGCGGCCGGATTACCATCTTTATCTGCATATACGCGGAATAAAGAGAAGTCGCCCGTATGACGTGGCCACATCCAGTTGTCGGTATCGGCTCCGAACTTCCCGATTGATGAAGGGGGAGCCCCTACCATACGTACGTCATTATAGATTTTGTTGGTAAACATGTAGTATTTGTTCCCTCCGAAGAATGGCTTGATCTCAACTTTGATACCGTCGCCCTGTTTCGCTGCTCCCGGTATTTTTTCGATCAGCTTACGCAAGTAAGAAGGCGACAGATAGTCCATCTCTTTTTTTGCGGTATCGTTGGCCAGCGCTTCGGTTACGAAAGCGGTTACATCGTCAATGCGGTCGATGAATTCAACTTTCAGTCCCGGTGTAGGCAACTCTTCGCTGCGGTTCATCGCCCAGAATCCGTCTTGCAGGTAGTCGTGCTCCACTGTACTGTGTTGTTGGATAGCACCATATCCGCAATGGTGATTGGTTAGCAATAACCCCTCCGAAGAGATGATTTCGCCTGTACAACCGTTGCCGAAAATCACCACGGCGTCTTTCAGGCTCACTCCGTCGGGAGTATAGACGCTGTCTACCTCCATCAATAATCCGGCTTCTTTCAGTTGATCCGAATTTTGTTGTTTTAAAAGGGGCAACAGCCACATTCCTTCGTCCGCTTTAGCGGGTAGCAGGGTCGCTGTTCCGGCTAAAAACGCAAGAAGCATTTTGTTCGAAAATAAGTTTTTTAAATGCATATTAGTGATGTTAATATAATTCTAGCCTACAAACATAAAGATAAAAGTTCTGTTTTCAATACGCGCTGTCTCTTTATCTTAATCATGGGCGCGTACGGTTTGGGACGTGGGCGTGTACCGACCGGGACGCGCTCACGTCCCAAGCCGTACGCGCCCACGTCCCGCACGAAGCTTGGGCCAAAATAGAATCTGTTACTATGAAGGGACGATGATAGGTATATCCTACACGCAAATACTTATCTCTGTAAAAGTGAGTTAAGGAATGAATAGTGGTTTTGGTAAGTGTGGAAAAAATCGTACCTTTGCGCCCATTAACAGAAAAAATTATTATACTTAATATAAAAGAATGATTACAGTTAACAATTTATGCGTTCAGTTCGGTAAAAGAGTATTGTTCCAGGATGTAAACCTAAAGTTTACGCCGGGTAACTGTTACGGGATTATCGGTGCGAACGGAGCAGGTAAATCTACTTTGCTTCGCGTATTGAGCGGCCGTTTGGACGCAACGACTGGTAACGTGACGATGGCTCCGGGCGAACGCCTATCGGTACTTGACCAGGACCACTTTGCGTATGATGAATATACGGTATTGGATACCGTGATGCGCGGACATACTGTGCTTTACGATATCATGACTGAAAAGAATGCACTTTACATGAAAGAAGATTTTACGGATGCCGACGGGATTCGTGCTTCTGAACTGGAAGAGAAATTTGCAGAATTGGAGGGATGGAATGCCGAAAGTGATGCTGCCATGTTGCTGAGCGGATTGGGTATCAAGGAAAACCTGCACTATACATTGATGAAAGATCTTTCGGGTAATGAAAAGGTGCGTGTATTGCTTGCGAAGGCTTTGTTTGGTAAACCGGACAACTTGTTGCTCGATGAGCCTACCAATGACCTTGACCTTGAAACTGTAAGCTGGTTGGAAAATTATCTGGCCAACTTTGAAAATACGGTATTGGTGGTATCCCACGACCGTCACTTCCTTGACTCGGTTTGTACGCACACCGTAGATATCGACTTCAGCAAGGTACAGTTATTCTCTGGTAACTACAGCTTCTGGTATGAGTCGTCGCAGTTGGCGCTTCGCCAGCAGCAGAATGCCAACAAGAAAGCTGAAGAGAAAAAGAAAGAGTTGCAGGAGTTTATCGCCCGTTTCTCTGCCAATGTGGCTAAATCGAAACAGACTACTTCGCGTAAGAAGATGTTGGAGAAACTTAACATTGAGGAAATTCAGCCATCTTCTCGTCGCTACCCGGGAATCATCTTTACGCCTAACCGCGAAACAGGAAACAAAATTCTTGAAGTTCACGGCTTGAGCAAAACGGTTGAAGACGGGGTATTGTTTAACGATATCAACTTCCAGATCGAAAAAGACGATAAGGTGATCTTCCTATCGAAAGATCCGCGTGCGATGACTGCTTTGTTCGAAATCATCAATGGTCATGATAAAGATCATAAAGGTTCGTACGAGTGGGGGCAGACGATCACAACGGCTTATTTGCCTTTGGATAACTCTGAGTTTTTCGCAACCGACTATAACCTGATCGACTGGTTGAGCCAGTTCTCTACCGATACGTCCGATCTTTATATCAAAGGATTCCTTGGCCGTATGCTTTTCAACGGTGAGGAATTGTTGAAAAAGGCAAGTGTATTGTCGGGGGGAGAAAAAATGCGTTGTATGATTTCGCGTATGATGATGAAAGATGCTAATACGCTGATTCTTGACTCGCCAACCAACCACCTTGACTTGGAATCGATTCAGGCGTTTAATAACAACCTGAAGACATTCAAAGGAAACGTGTTGATGTCGTCGCATGACCACGAGTTCATTCAAACGGTTTGTAACCGTGTTATCGAATTGACTCCAAATGGTATTATCGACAAACGTATGGATTATGATGATTACATTACTGACGAACGTGTAGCTGCACTTCGTGAGAAAATGTATGCCAAATAAGAAAATACACACAAATAACAACTGAATAGAAGTGTCCCGGCAACTATAATTAGAAAATCGATCTGATTATGGTTGTCGGGACTCTTGTTAAATGAAGTTTCTATGTACACAATATTAATAATAGAAGATGAACCACGTGTAGCAAATCTGTTACAGGCAGGTCTGACAGAGAGTGGTTATCAGTGTATGGTAGCCTATGATGGTGCTATGGGATTACGTCTTTTTCAATCACATCGATTCGATTTGGTCATTTCTGACGTAGTGCTACCTAAGCTAGATGGATTTGAATTATGCAAAGAGATTCGCAAAATAAATCCTTCAATTCCAATTATTATGCTTACGGCGTTAGGGTCGACAGATGATAAAGTAGAGGGTTTTGACGCAGGAGCGGATGATTATATGGTTAAACCATTCGACTTTCGTGAACTCAATGCCCGAATTAAAGCATTGCTAAAAAGAAATATGAAAGAGCTGGTTGATGAAATTGCTCTGATTTCGTATGCAGATTTGTGTATAGATATGCAAACCAAAGAGGCAAAACGAGGTGATACAAAATTGAAACTTTCACCTAAGGAATATAACCTGTTGGTTTATATGGTTGAAAATGCTGAAAAAGTAGTGAGCCGTATAGATATTGCTGAAAAAGTCTGGAATACCCATTTTGACACCGGAACCAATTATATTGATGTATATATAAATTATCTACGGAAAAAGGTTGATAGAGGTTTTGAACAAAAGCTAATTCATACTAAGACTGGGATGGGCTTTATTTTGACTGATAAGTTATGAAAATACGTACATCTTTGACGTTACGTTATACATGTGTTACGGCGGTTGTATTCTTGGCTTTTGTCATAGCGGTTTTCTATGTTGGTGAATATGCAAGAAGTAATTCGTTTTTTCGTACATTAAGGGCTGAGGCAATAACGAAAGCACATCTATTTTTAAATAATAAGGTAGATGCCCAAATGATGCAATCTACTTATCTGAATAATAAACAGTTTATTGACGAAGTTGAGGTGGCTGTTTACTCTCCTGATTTTGAAATACTCTATCACGATGCGCTTCAAAATGATATTATCAAGGAGTCATCTGCAATGATCGAAGATATTCTGCGACGCAAAGAGATTGATTTTTATATAGATAAATATCAGGGAATAGGGATTGTATATCCCTTCGGGGGAAAAACTTATGTAGTTACCGCAGCTGCTTATGATGGATATGGTTATGCTAATCTGCAAACTCTACGGCAGATACTTGGTGCTTTATTGGTGATTGGGCTGACTGTTTTGGTTATTGTTGGCTATTATCTTGCCCGAAGTGCATTTATGCCTATTTGCCGAATTGTAAAGAAAGCAGAAGAGATTACTGCTTCGCGCATGGATTGTCGGCTACCGGTTGAGAATGAACATGATGAACTAGGTGAGCTTAGTATTGCGTTTAATGAATTATTGGAACGATTAGATAAATCTTTCAATTCACAGAAAATGTTTATCAGCAATGTGTCGCATGAGCTGAGGACACCTATGGCAGCCTTGACGGCTCAGCTGGATTTAGCATTGCTCAAAGACCGGACTCCTGCTGAGTATCAGACCGCCATTGGGAATGCCTTGCAGGATTCTCAACGAGTAATCAAGCTGATTAACGGGTTGTTAGACCTCGCTAAGTCTGATTATCAGCCCGAACAGTTAAAAATGAATTCTGTCCGGTTAGACGAACTGATAATTGATGCCATTGACCTTATATCGAGGGCACACCCTGATTATCATGTCGAATTAATCTTTGAACAGGAGTCGGATAATGACGATGTGTTGATTGTTGTGGCTAATAGCTATCTGCTAACTACAGCGTTTATGAATCTGATAGAGAATAACTGTAAATACTCACTTAATAAAACTTCTTTTATTCAAATTTCGTTTTGGGAGGGAAATACAATTGTACGTTTGTCTGATAATGGCATTGGTATGTCTGATACAGATAAAGAGAAACTCTTTGAGCTTTTTTATCGTGGCGATAATCAGGGAGCTGCCGCGGGATACGGTATTGGAATGACATTAACCCGTAAAATATTATTATTGCATAAAGGGGATATTTCAGTTTTTTCTCACAAAGGAGAAGGTACTACCTATGTTGTTAAGTTGCCACATATTTAGCAAGTTTCTAATGGTTTTCTAATATCGCTTTAATATTATTCTAACGGCCTCCTTGTGGGGCCGTTTCTACTTTTGTTCTGTCAATCGAGTAGTAATATAAAATGAGGAACATTATGTGGAGTAAAAGACAGCAACAAACCAAAGTCATTTTCAATTCAGAGAAAGTATTTCTTACAGCTACACATCCCCAACAAACAATTTATTCTTATCTGCAAACCAGTAGCGACGGTCTATCTGCCGGCGAGGTGGAAAAACGACAGCATCTTTACGGGAAAAACGAAATTATTCATCAAAGTAAAAGAAAGCCAATTATCATATTCATTAAAACATTCATAAATCCCTTTATAGGCGTTTTAACAGGATTAGCGATCATATCATTAATAATAGATGTATTACTTGCCGAACCGGGAAAACAGGAGTGGACCGGAGTGATAATAATAACAACGATGGTTTTATTTAGTGCTATTCTGCGTTTCTGGCAAGAGTGGCGAGCTAGTGAAGCTACTGATTCATTAATGAAGATGGTTACCAATACTTGTTTAGTAACAAGGACCGGGGGCGGAGAACATGAGTTGGATATAGTAGGGTTAGTACCTGGCGATATTATTAGTTTGGCTGCCGGCGATATGATCCCTGCTGATGTGCGGATTATTGAATCGAAAGATCTTTTTGTAAGTCAATCTTCTCTTACCGGAGAGTCAGAACCAGTTGAGAAATTTCCAGAAGTAAAAGAAACGAATTTACACAAAGGAAGTTTGGTCGAGTTGGACAATATCTGTTATATGGGTTCGAATGTAATCAGCGGAACAGGTAAAGGCATTGTTTTCGAAACTGCTAACAGAACTTATTTAGGAACAATTGCAAAAAGTCTGGTAGGGCAACGTGCTACTACTGCTTTCGATAAAGGGATCAGCAAAGTAAGTTTTCTCCTTATTCGCTTTATGTTGGTGATGGTGCCATTGGTATTTCTTATAAATGGCATAACAAAGGGAGACTGGTTTGAAGCATTTATTTTTGCGGTATCGGTAGCCGTTGGGCTTACTCCCGAAATGCTTCCGATGATCGTTACGGCTAACCTTTCAAAAGGAGCGCTAATAATGTCTGAAAAGAAAACGATTGTCAAAAATTTGAATGCTATTCAGAATTTTGGGGCGATGAATATTCTATGTACTGATAAAACCGGCACTTTGACTTGTGATAAGATTGTACTGGAAAAGTATATTAATACGGATGGGAGTGATGATACCGATAAGCGCATTTTGCGTCATGCTTATTTTAATAGTTATTTTCAGACAGGACTTAAAAATGTGATGGATAAGGCGATTCTATCGCATGTCAAGGAGTTGAAACTGGAACATCTGAAAGATAACTATAAAAAAGTTGATGAAATTCCATTCGACTTTTCTCGTCGCAGAATGTCAGTTGTAATAGAGGACAATTGCGGCAAATGCCAGATTATTACAAAAGGTGCAGTTGAAGAGATGATGAATATTTGTTCGCATGCTGAATTTAACGGCAAAGTTTACCCTTTAACTTCTGAATTGAAGCAGCGTGCCATGCAAATCAGTGAAGAAATGAACCGTAACGGAATGCGTGTTTTGGCAGTTGCTCATAAGAGCTTTGTTGAAAAGGATCATTATTTTTCGGTAACCGATGAAAAGGATATGGTATTGATTGGTTATCTATCTTTTCTTGATCCACCCAAACCATCTGCGGCAGATGCTATTCGACAACTTCATGAACATGGTGTTGAGGTAAAAATTGTATCGGGGGATAATGATATTGTTGTAAAAGCAATTGCCCGCCAAGTGGGTATTGATACTACATATGCATTGACCGGGCCGGAGTTGGCAGGAAAGAAAGAGGAAGAGCTTAGAGACCTGATAAAATCGACTACTATCTTTTCTAAACTAACTCCTCATCAGAAGACTCAGGTTATCTCATTGCTTCAGGAAATGGGTAATACTGTAGGTTTCTTAGGAGATGGTATTAATGATGCCCCGGCCCTTCGACAGTCTGATATTGGAATTTCGGTTGATTCTGCCGTAGATATAGCAAAAGAGAGTGCGGATATTATTTTGTTGGAAAAGGATTTGCTTGTACTTGAAGCCGGAATTTTAGAGGGGCGAAAAACGTTTGGTAATATTACGAAATACATTAAAATGACCGCAAGTTCCAACTTTGGAAATATGTTTAGTGTCGTTTTTGCCAGTGCTTTCCTTCCATTTTTGCCAATGCTTCCGATTCAATTGCTTATTCAGAATCTTTTGTATGATGTTTCTCAGGCAACGATTCCGTTTGACAGGATGGATGCTGAATATCTCCAGCGCCCACGTAAATGGGATGCATCTGATTTGAGCCGTTTTATGATATATATAGGGCCGATCAGCTCAATATTTGATATAGCTACTTATTTAGTAATGTGGTATGTTTTCGGTTGTATCAGTATTGAGCATCAAACACTCTTTCAATCGGGCTGGTTTATCGAGGGTTTATTGTCTCAAACTCTGATTGTACATATGATACGAACGAGGAAGATACCGTTCTTTCAAAGTCGGGCCACTTGGCCGGTTATGGGTTTGACATTTTTAGTTATGGGAATAGGTATAATTATCCCCTTTTCTCCGTTCGGAGTATCGATAGGATTGGAGCCATTGCCTATTAGTTATTTCCCTTGGCTAATAGGGATACTTCTTTGTTATTGTATGCTGACGCAGCTGATTAAAAACTGGTATATGCATAAATTCGGGAAATGGCTATAAATGGGTTATTATGTTGAAAATAATAATCATATTCTGTTGTATTCAGGTAGGAGTATTCTCCTGCCTGATTGCTCAATCAATTGATTTAGTGTATATATCCGAAGTACAGTATAATTTAAAATCGGAAACGAATTGGTGTCATTTGTTGCGAATCGATGCGGCTTGCCAGATTGGGGAAAGGGGATGTATGGAGTTGGCAATTAATAGTATATATAAAACCCGATCCAAACGAATTATTAATGATTGGCAGGCCTTCTCTAATATTGAAGAAGAAAATCTTTTATGTGGTATTGCAATTTTAGGGTACACCCATTGTTTGGGGCATTCACGATTATTTATTGGTGTGAGAAATTTAAACGAAGATTATTTCATATCGCAAAATATGTCGTTTTTTACGAATAGTTCCTGCGGTATTTTTCCATCATTATCACAGAATTATCCTATCGCGAATTATCCTTTGTCGGGATTTTGTGTTGATTATAAGCTTGAAAAAGAAAATTGGATATTGAAAAGTAGCCTTTATAATGGGATGGCTTATAATGGTTGGCAATCGGATAATCATCCTTTTATTATTAATTTGAATAGAGATGGTATATTTGGAATAACAGAGGCTAATTATGAAATAAAAAACGGGAGTTATTATGGGGGCTTTGCTATACATTATTTGCCAACCGGGAATAGAGACGAAAAACAAATCGTGAGACCTATTTCTAAAATGAAATTCTGCTGGTGGGGATATATGGATCAATGTCTATGGAAAACAGATAAACAAGAATTGAATTTATTATTGCAGTATGCCGAAAACTTCTCGAGGGAGAGTATTTGTAAAAAATATATGGCATCGGGTATGGCTTGGTCTGCTTATTCAGCGCAGAATAAGCTACATCAAGTCGGTGTTATCAGTTCTTTCGCAAAGTTTAAATATGGAAATGAGATTGCTTGTGAACTTACTTATCGTTATTGTTATAATAAAAATCTATGTCTGCAACCAACTATTCATTTGATAAAAAACAATGAAGCACTTCATAAGATATTTTTATTCAGAATATCTTATGAAGTAAATTGGAAGAGAAAATAGTGCGTGTGATTTCTAATTATTGATTTTCTATTAAAATGATAATTTCATCATCGTCTGTATTCGGTTTAACCGGGCCGATTTATCGCCGTATTCCTGATGGTCGCCCCATAGGTATTCTACGCCAAAAGTGAGGTATTTCCGTATGGAATAAAAAAGATTTGCCGCAATGTATTGACCCTGGCGATATTCGGGATAATAAGTGCCGCTATCCCAAATGCGCGCCTGACTGTAAACCGCACCCATGGTGAGTTTATTGGTAAAACGGTAGGAGGCTCCTGCGAGCCATCCCATCATCGGGGTGGCTATCATTTTGCCGGGCCGGATATTTTCGGGTATATAAGATAGGGGGCGACCGTTTAAGTCTTGTATGTAATTGGCTATTCCTTTACCATATGTACATTGATAGTAAAATACCAATGGATTGACTGGTTGGATATTGCCGCTCAATTGTACACCCCACCCTGAAAGATGATGGGTCGCATCTTCTTTTTGATCGCGATAGAAAAAATTACGCATGATTCCCGATAAGCGTATCCGGTTCATCCCCTTTCCCTGATATTGAATATAAAGCGGAATATCGGGAATGGGTTGTGATGCATCCCCATAATATAATGTACCGTCGAGTTGAGGATAATCTTTTCCGTAATATTCACCGGGGTATTTATCGAAGGTGGGTAATTCGAGGCTGACGCCTAATTGGATGCCGCATTTAAACTCTTTGGTATAGGAAACCTGATAAGAATGGGTATCTACTGCGCCGTTGGGTCCTTGTGGGTCGATGGTAGTGAGCTTTGAGTGGTCGTCACAGAATAATGTGGTGGTTCGCCCAAGCAGGAATCCCCGATATCCTATATATACATGATGGATCTGGAAGGCCGATTTAGGACCGTTGAACATTCCCTGGATATATCCTGTTACCTGATGCTTTGTTTTTGGAAGTGCCAGTATGTGTACTCCGATAGCCGAATGCATCGGGTTGGCAAAATAATCAGCTTTATTCCCTTTCGTTGCGGGGACGGGGATATCTCCCGGTATGAAATTGATGCCGTCGAGTACATTGCCGATATCCCAACCCATTATCGGTTTGATGTATCCTACCAATTGCATCATAAACCGCTCCTCTTTTTCTTTTAATGTATATTGGGCAACCTCACCGCTATTTGATGACGCCGGGCGCGTAGCCTGAAATAGCTGTCCGGTTTTTTTATCCGTGTGGACAATTTGAAACCCGGGGTTCTTTTTTTTGTTTGCGGCGGAATTTTCAGCACGCATCAAAGAAACGGATGCGAGCAAAACGATGATAAGGGCTACCTGTTTATTCATACCTGCTAAGTTTAAATATTACAACTTCCGAAGAGTCTGCTATTATCAGAATCTGATTATTAATTGGAATAATGTAATATTTAACAACTTAGCAAAGGTTATGGATTTTGTATTTGTGTTAAATCTCAAAGAGATTTAATTCGACTGAATCCTTTGAGGATAATGCGGGCTGTATAATAGTGTCTTTTCACGTTTTTGCAGTTGATTTCCTTTCACCCATTCTTCTCCGCGTTCACTTAGATGGTCAATCATTCCCTGACGAAATTCGGCGATTTTCTTTTTGTATTTGCGACTTTCTATTTGATTGTAACATTCTTCAGGATCGGCCGTTAAATCGAAAAACTGCTCTTCTCCCGAATGAATAAACCAGATGTATTTATATCTGCCATCCGTTAGTGCGCACCAATAATTGCGGGGAGCATAGCAAGTAGCATGCTCCAGGTCAATCCATTTTCTCCATTCCGGATTTTCTTGTGTGACCAATGGGGTTAAGGTACGGCCGTTCATTTTGGCGGGTATGGGTGTTTCTGCAACATCAAGTAATGTAGGCAGCACATCCCGTAATTCAACAGGGTATTCGAGTGTTTTGCCTGCTTTCGTTTTGCGGGTGAGAGATGCAGGCCATTTGACGATGAAAGGGATGGCGCTCGATCCTTCGTAAGCATAGGTTTTACGCCAGTGGTGATGGTCACCCATCATGTCGCCATGGTCTGATATGAAGCAGATCAAAGCGTTTTCATACATTCCCTGTTCTTTTAGCATATTCACAATGCGGCCGATCTGTTCGTCAATCATAGTGATGGATGCGTAATAATGGCGTCTGGAATTAAGTGTATACTCGTCCGAAAAACAGGCGAATGGTGCGTCGCTTTGTTGGGTGGGATTTACGACATTTGCTCCGATGCTGCTGCTCCAATCGCTTTTATAAGGAAGAGGAATGCTGTCGGGTGCATACATGTCTAAAAAACGTGCAGGAGGATCGTAAGGACTGTGTGGGCGCGCAAAGGATATTTTTAGGAAAAGAGGATTTTCCAGGTCATAGTTGCGAATCAGGTTTACAGCTTCGTTTGCAGTCCATGTAGTGGGGTGAAGGCGCTCTTCAAGTTTATAAGCGGCCGCTCCGTGATCATTCCAGCCAATACCAGTCAGGTCAGGATCTTTTCCGGGAGCCTGTGTAAGAAACCATCTTCGGTAATCGCTCATAAAACCTTCGCTTTCTACCCGTCCGCTCTCATCCAGCAGCATGCCATGAAACCCGTGTGTATTATATTGAGGATGCCAATGCATTTTACCGATGCCAAAGGTGTAGTATCCGGCTTCTCTTAGCATGGCAGGCATTTCAAATTCATATTTTTCAGCTACTTTTCCGTATCCCAGCATTCCATGATGCCATGGCGACAATCCGGTCAATAATCCCGCACGTGCAGGAGTGCTGCTCGGGCAAGAAGAATATGCATTATTAAAAAGATTACCGTCGGCTGCCAAAACATCCAGATTCGGTGTGTGTATAATAGGGTTTCCGGCACACCCCAACGCGTCGGCCCGATGTTGATCGGTCATTATAAGGATGATGTGGGGCTTGTTGGTGGCAAAAATAGAGGTAGTCGGCACAAGCATGCACGAAAAGAGGATACCGGTAGTCCGGTAGCGCGATAAATTCATAATTAACAGGGTATAAGATAAAGGATTATGATAACAAGTTATGAAGGTTGAAATCGCATCATAACTTGTTGTCAGATTTTTTCAGAGGTAATTACCAGTTGAATTTTTCAATTTTGAGAGCAGCCAACGCTTCCATTTTAGGTACCAATGTCAGGAAATGAGGTGCTTTAGCATGAGCAGCCAAATCTTCTTCATTCTGCCATGTTTCGCAAATCATCAATACATCTTTACGGGTAGTGCTTTCAAAAACATCGTATGCAACGCATCCTTTGTCTTTTAAAGAATAAGCAACTAGTTCTTTGGCTGTTTCAAGGAGAGCGGCACGATTTTCGTCGCTAACTTGGATAAAAACATTTAATCGTATCATAACTTTATTCAATTAATCATGGGTAAAATTAAATAAAAAACCCATAACCTCTGTATCCAACTACAAAGGTTATGGGTTTTATTAGGATATAGGGTGCGGTTACGCTAAGAAAATGACTTTGGCAAGAAATACTGCTGCCAGCACATACATCGGAATACCGATTTTTTTGTAATCGCCTGCAAAGAGATGTAATCCTACATAGGTTAATACACCGAAGATGATACCGTCTGCTATGCTATAGCTTAGCGGGGTGATGATAATGGTTACAAAGGCCGGGATGGCATTCTTGTAATCTTCAAAATCAATAGACGATACCAATGTAATCATAAACAGCCCTACGATGATTAATGCGGCCGAAGTAGCAGCTGTCGGTACGATATTAAACAACGGTGCGAAAAACAATGATAACAGAAACAGGATTCCGGTTACGATAGCGGTAAGACCGGTGCGACCACCTGCCGCTACGCCTGCCGCACTTTCAACGAATGAGGTAACGGTACTTGTTCCTAACACTGCGCCGGCTGTAGTGGCCACCGCATCCGATAAGAATGCTTGTTTGCTATTCTTGATGTTGCCGTCGGGTTTGATCAAGTTGGTTTTTGTACATACTGCAATCAGGGTTCCGGCTGTATCGAAAAGATCCATGAAGATAAATGTCAGTACGATAACCAGCATATCGATTGAGAACAGGCGACTAAAGTCCATCTGCATAAATACAGGTTTTAGAGAAGGAGGGAAGCTGAAAAATTTGAAATCGGCTCCCATACTTACGATTCCTAAAGGGATACCGATTACGGTAGTGGCGATGATACCCCACAATAATGCCCCTTTCACTTTCTTGATAAGCAGTGCCCCTGTGATTAATACAGCAAGCAATGTAAGATAAACGCCCGGTTCGGTCAGATTTCCCAATTTAGACAAGGCATTTCCTTGCACAATGATTCCTGAATTAACGAAACCGATGGTCGTGATAAATAATCCGATACCCACTGAGATACTCAGTTTCATGGTTGGTGGTATCGCCTTTACAATTGCTTCGCGGATATTGAATACGGTTAATAAGATAAAGATGATACCTTCGATAAATACGGCAGCCAATGCCATTTCCCACGAATACCCCATCTGAAGGACTACGGTGTAGGCAAAAAAAGCATTCAATCCCATTCCGGGAGCCAGCCCTATCGGGAGATTGGCAAATAATCCCATCATAAAACATCCTACAACAGCAGAAAGAGCGGTTGCTGTAAAGACTGCATCTTTATCCATGCCGGTAGCGGCGAGGATAGAAGGATTGACAATTAAAATGTATGCCATGGTCATAAAGGTGGTAATACCGCCTATTATTTCTGCCCGAGGCGTAGTGTTGTGTTCTTTTAGCTTGAAAATTTTTTCTAGCATAATGTGTGTTTTAGAATATAAGATGACGTAAAAAAAAGAGTCGCAGCCCGGATTCGGGCTGCGACTGCAGCTCCTCCTTTAGGAGGATTTATTTTTTGTTTTGTTGTTTACGCATGGCTGCCTGTTGCTGGCGTTGTGCTTCTTCAAGACGCGCCATAAAGCCCGATTTCTTTTTCGGTTTCTTAGCGTTCGACTTCATTTCCGCAAGCAGTTTATCTTCATTTACAAACAAACGGAATGCGTATGTTTGTCCGATCGTAATCAGAAGTGATACGAAATAATAATAACTCAAACCTGCTGCATAGTTGTTGAAGAATACAAGGAACATGATTGGCATCATGTACTGCATCGCTTTCATACCCGGCATCTGCTCTTGTCCCATTGAGTTGGCACCCATGCTTAGCTTGATATAAATCAAGTTGGTTGCTGTCATCAATAAACAGAATAAGCTGATGTGGTTACCAAAATATGGGGTGATGAAAGGGATATACGTATTCCAGCTATAGATAGAATCGTATGTAGAAAGGTCTTTCGCCCATAAGAATGATTCGCCACGCAATTCGATAGACGACGGGAAGAACTGGAACATTGCAAACAAAATAGGCATCTGCAGCAACATCGGCAAACATCCGCCCATCGGATTGATTCCTGCTTCACCATATAGCTTCATTGTAGCCTGCTGGCGTTCCATCGCTTTTTCCTTGCCCGGATATTTCGCGTTGAGCTCCTGGATTTCAGGACGCAATACGCGCATCTTAGCTTGCGACAAATATGATTTGTATGTCAGCGGGAACAGGATCAGTTTGATAAAGATGGTAAGCAACAAAATGATGATACCATAGTTGCCGATGAATTTACCCAGGAAGGTGAAAATCGGAATTACCAGGAATTTGTTTACCCAGCGGAATACGCTTGCACCAAGTGGCACGAGTTTATCCAACTGAAGATCTTCGTCCGGACCTAATTCATTGTTTAGCTTGCGCAACAACGGGTAGGAGTTTGGTCCGAGGAAGAAGTCGAATCCAGCCGGAGATTCCTTGCGTAAATCAAAGTCGATATCTGTTTCCGTGCGGAATGATTTCAGGTATTTGTCGTTATCCTTGATTACACGAGAATCAAACACACCACCGTTAAAACCATCACGGGCGATTAAAGCCGAAGTAAAGAACTGGTTTTTGTAACCGACCCATTTTACGCGGTTACTTACCGTTTCTTTTTCGTCTTTTCCTGAGTTCAGATATTCTACGTCGTCAGCTGTAAATTTGTAATACAGGTTGCTGTATTGTTCTTCAAACTTACGTCCTTTTTCCTGGCGGCGCATCTTCTGTTCCCAGAACATATTGATAGCGGTAGCCGAAGGCGAAAGGATGGTAGACATGTTTTTCTGGCGGATATCGAAGTTTACCACGTAGCTGTCGGGCTTGATGGTATAAACGAAATCGAGATAGTTGCCGGATCCGGCAGCCAAACGCATGACAACCGAACTGTCTGTAACACTTACCGGCTGGAAATACATGTCGGCAGTGTTGATTACGCGGTTTGAAGCGGTAATCAAAGAGAACCCGTATTTATCGTCTTTGGCATCAAACAGGATTACCGGAAGTGAATCGTACGTATTATAGTTTTTCAGGCGCGCTTCTGTAAGCATACCACCTTTGGCAGATACTTTCAGAGCAAGTACCTCATTTTCTAATGTGATGATTTTATCTTCACCTACTACCGCCTGGGCAAATGCGCCAAATTGGTTTTCAAGAGAAGCGATACGGGCCGAATCAGAAACAAATACTTCTTCCTGAGCACGCGCTTCTGTCTGAGCGGCCTGTTGTGCCTCTTTTTCCTGAATGGCTTGTACGGCAGCAATCGAATCCTGATATTGGCGTTGCTGGGCAAGCTGTTCAGGCGATGGTTGGTTCAGCCAGCTGAAGGCGAATAATAAGAGTCCGATCAAAAGGAACCCTGTAATGGTGTTTTTATCCATATTACTTGCTAAATAGATTACTTGCTGATCGCCGCTTTGATAAAGTCAACGAACAGAGGATTAGGTTTCAATACTGTACTTGTGTATTCCGGATGATACTGCGTTCCGATAAACCATTTCAGTTCAGGAATTTCAACCACTTCAACCAAATGCGTATCAGGATTTTCTCCGACACACTTCATCCCTGCTTTTTCAAATTCCGAACGGAAATCGCTGTTGAATTCGAAGCGGTGACGATGACGCTCTTTTACATGTACTGAGCCGTATGCTTTTGCTGCTTTCGAATCAGGAGTCAAATCACAGTCGTATGCACCTAAGCGCATTGTTCCTCCGTAATTTGAAACGCTTTTTTGCTCTTCCATCAAGTCGATTACATTGTGGGTTGTTTTTACGTCCATTTCTGTAGAATTGGCATCTTCATAACCCAAAACGTTGCGGGCAAACTCGATTACCATACATTGCATACCCAAGCAGATACCAAATGTAGGAATATTGTTTTCGCGTGTATATTTCAAAGCATCGAATTTACCTTCGATACCGCGGTTTCCGAATCCCGGAGCGATTACAACTCCATCCAGATCTTTCAACATCTCTGCCACATTGCCGGCATTCAGTTTTTCGGAGTGAACGAATACCAGTTCCAACTTACGGTTGTTATAAGTCGCAGCCTGGAATAAGGCTTCGTTGATTGATTTGTATGCATCCGGCAACTCAACGTATTTACCTACGATACCGATACGTACTTTTTCTGTAGCAGTGTAAATGCGAGAAAGGAAAGTTTTCCAATCTGTCATTTCCGGACGCTCACCTACAGGCATGCCTGCTTTCTGAAGAACAACCTCGTCAAGACCTTGTTCCTGCATTTTCAATGGCACTTCGAATACCGACGGTACGTCGATAGACTGGAATACGGCCGATGGGTCTACATTACAGAACAAAGCAACCTTGCGGCGAACATCTGTTGTAAGTTCATGTTCGGTACGCAATACAAGGATATCCGGCTGGATACCAACTTCCTGTAAGTGTTTAACCGAATGTTGGGTTGGTTTTGTTTTTAATTCTTTTGCGGCTGCAATATATGGTACATAGGTCAGGTGAATCACCATGCAGTTTTTACCCAACTCCCATTTTAGCTGACGTACGCTTTCAAGGAATGGTAACGATTCGATATCGCCAACTGTACCACCGATCTCTGTGATTACAAAGTCGAATTGGTTTTTTGTTCCCAGAAGTTTTACGTTGCGTTTGATTTCGTCGGTGATATGCGGAATGATCTGTACGGTTTTACCCAGATAATCACCTTTTCTTTCTTTCTGAATTACATTCTGATAGATACGACCGGTGGTGATATTGTTCGCACGGGTTGTTTCTACATTTGTAAATCGTTCATAATGTCCGAGGTCGAGATCGGCCTCATGACCATCCACAGTAACATAACATTCGCCGTGCTCATAAGGATTTAATGTACCCGGATCGATGTTAATATAAGGATCGAATTTCTGAATAGTGACACGATAGCCACGGGCTTGAAGAAGTTTAGCCAAAGAAGCAGATATAATCCCTTTCCCTAAAGAAGAGGTAACGCCTCCAGTAACGAAAATGTACTTGGTTTCCACTAATATGATAGTTTTAAAAAATTTACTACAATACACATTGCACTGGAAGACAAAAGTACAAAAAAAAACTGAGAATTAAATCTGAAGAATCCTTTTGTTCTCGATCAAAACAGGTTCTTTGTTTTTTTAAAATAAAGAAATCGGATCTTATTTCTAAGACTTAACGCTTTATTATTTATTTTTGTAGCAATTCAGATAATTAGTTTTTATTATGTACAAAAAGGGTTGGTTTTTAAAAGGTTTATTTCTTATTACATTACTTATTGCTTGTTTTTCAAGCTCGACTGCCGCCTCTTTTTCCGTGAAAAGTGAAGTTGAGCAGCCTCCGAAAATGTTACACGAACCACAGATTAGCGAAGAGGCTCGTGTGATTTTAGCCGATTCATTGCGTTTTCATCCGATGTATGACAGCTTGGCTATTGCAAATAATCTGGTCCCGTCAGAAACTTATACTTCGGTATATTTACTTCCACTGACATTTTATGGAAAAGTAGCTCCGGTTAATTTTAAAGTAAAAAAGCAAAAGCCAGAAAAAAAGTGGATTAATTATAGCTATTCGAATACGATTGATTGGCTGACAAAGGAAATTTTTATCGATTCGTTGCGTGAAAATGCTCTTTCGAAATATATGGCAACGCATCCATTTGAAATTCAATACGACTGGTTTAACTTGCCCAATGCACCCAAAAAAGAGAAGTTGACTTACGTTATTGATCGCGAAGTGTTTAAGGTGTCTGGTCCTGAAATTACGGCATCGGCATTACAAGTCGGATTGCCGAAAGCCGACAGATGGCGAAAGAAGATGACAAGTGCTATTCAGTTTAGTCAGAACTATGTATCCGAAAACTGGTATCAGGGGGGCGAAAGCAATATCAATATCTTGAGTTTGCAATCTTTTGAGATAAAGAAATTCGATGAAACCAAGCGAACTGAGTTTGAAATGAGAATGGATCTGAAAACCGGATTTTATACTACTCCGAGTGACACGATGCGTGCTTTCCGGGTGAACGACAACTTATTACAACTTACATCGAAGTATGGTATACGAGCATTCGAGAAATGGTATTATACTGCATCTTTACTGTTTAAGACACAGGTGTTTAATAACTATAAAGCAAATACGAATGAGCTGCTTGCGCAATTCCTTTCTCCGGGAGAGTTAAACCTCAGTGTCGGTATGGATTACAAGTATGAAAATAAGCGGAAGAATTTTGTATGGTCTTTACTGATCGCGCCATTAGCTTATAATTTAAAATATGTAGCTAATATCAAGGAGATTGATGAAACGCGCTTTGGTATAGATGAAGGTAAGCATGCCCTGAATCAGGTCGGTTCTTCGATTACGAATGGATTTGAATGGAAAATATCCCGGAATATTCAGTGGAATTCACGTTTGTTCCTCTTCTCCAATTATCATAAGTCGCAGGGTGATTTTGAGAATGTGTTTAATTTCTCGATCAACCGATTCTTTTCTACCCGAATATCCCTGCATCTTCGGTATGACGATGATACCAAAGATGAGCAGGAATTGTTTCAGTTTAAGGAACTGTTGAGTTTCGGATTTAACTACGTTTGGTAGTTCTTTATTTTTGCTTCAATTGATCAGCCAGTGTTACTGCCAGTTTACGACATTCTTCAAACAATTCGTCATGAAGAGAGTAGCGCTGGTTGATTGTTGGGTAAACAGTATTCCATTTCATTTCCTCTCCAAAATTGACAAGGGCATTGATAGGAGCACTTCCCCAGGCAAATGTACCGAATGAAGCATAATTACGATTCTTAATATCACGTGAGCGAATCGCGTCCATCAACGCTTGCATCGGTGGATAAAGCGCTCCGTTATATACCGGAGAACCAAGAATTACAGTGTCATTATTGAAAATGTCAGAAAGAATATAAGAAAGATCGGTTACTCCGACATCCCACAGTTTGATGCGGCGGATGCCTTGGGCTGCAAGTTCTTCTGCTATTTTTTCAGCAAGTAATGTTGTGTTTCCATACATACTTCCGTATGCAATCACTACCCCCGGTTCCGCCTGATATTGGCTAAATTGATTGTAATAATTTACTGCTTCTGCAATATGAGACTTCCATACGGGGCCATGTGTGGTACACAGTAATGAGATTGGCAGACCGTCGAGTTTTTTAAGAGCATTCTGCACAGGAATTCCGAATTTGCCAACAATCGTAGCATAGTAGCGCCGCATTTCTTCCCAATATACATTCAACTCCATATCACTATCCAGAATAGCGCCATTGAGTGCTCCGAAGCAGCCGAAAGCGTCACCCGAAAACAACGTCTGAGTGGTTTCGTCATAGGTCATCATGGTCTCAGGCCAATGAACCATTGGTGTAAGGTAAAAGCGTAAACGGTGATTACCTGTTTCAAGTACATCTTTATCTTTAATCAATAAAACATTTGGTTTGATATCATAAAATCCTTCTACCATGGCTAATGTTTTGGCATTTCCTACCAAAGTCATGTTCGGATATAGACGTAACAAATCGCGGATCGCACCCGAATGATCCGGTTCCATGTGGTTTATAACCAAATAGTCGATTTCGCGACACCCCAATATTTCCTGAATCTTTTTTGCATGCGGCTCATGCATACTTACCTCAGAAGCATCTACCAATACAACTTTTTCATCTACAATCAGATATGAGTTGTATGAAACGCCGTAAGGAATTGGCCATAAAGATTCAAAATGTTTGCGAGTTCGTTCATTAACACCGGTATAAAAAATGCCGGGAGCTATTTGTGTATGCATAATTGTATATTTAAATCTTAAAATTGATTATTAATTAAACAATTGACCAAACCAATAGTTTAATGCAGATCGAAATCGTATTCTTCCAGTTCTTCCCGATTAGGATACATATCGGACCAGATATTATCTGCTTCCCCTTTATTAAGGAAATAAGACCGGAATCCCTTGCGATCTGAATAACCCATCTCTTCACACCAATTTTTATATTGTTGTTTCAGATCGGGATGGTGTTCAATTTCTTCTCTGAAATTCTCTTCAGCTAATTCCATGTCGTTAAATTGGGACATGTGAAATTCAAATAGTTCTGTTATTTCCATGATGATAAGCGATTTAATGTGATGAAGGTCTAATTGAATATTCTTAACAGCTGGTTTGAGCCACTGTACTCTTAGTATATAGTCATTGCAAAAATAAGATAATTTGTTGTGAAATCAACATGTTCTGATTTGGTTTGCGCTCTAATTTTGTTGAGATAATGAATTTAAGGAGTGGTTTTTAATAATGGTATTTTTATTTAAGAAAGAAAAACCATTTAAAGGAGAGAAAATCTCTTTTAAATGGTTCTTTTCGGCATCACTTCTGAAAGGGAGGTTATCCCTGATTCTCTAGAATAAGATAGTAATATTGATCGTTTTCAAAGGCTTCGCTTACATGTAGGCCAATCTCTTCGAATCGTTTTTTCTGATTTTCGGCTGATAAAAGCAGAGAGGTTTGCAGTCTGTCATCTTTGCCGGTATGGAGTTTGTTCAAAAACTCTCTACTCTGATCATGGGCAATCATAAGTTTCCCTCCCGGAGTAAGATGTTGCATCAGGCGAGTAATCGTGTTTGATTTTTTCTCAATATGAGGAAAGACTGAAAAAAGAATAATCTTATCGAATTTATCCCCTAAATGCGACGTTTCAATATCCATGATCTGAAAATGCACATTTTCTTTCATTGCAAATTTTTTGCGGGCTTCCAGAATCATTTCCGGTGAGATGTCTACGCCTAGAATGCTTCCTTTCGGACTTCTTTTTTCGAGGTAAGGAATCAAAATACCAGTTCCTGTGCCTACATCCAGAATATGATCCTCCGGAGTTATGTTTAGTTTTTCCAAAAGAAAGTTGATTTTATCCGGATTTACATGGTTGGTAATATCCCAATGCGCGGCTCGTTCATCGAAAAAGGACCGTTGGGGGGCGATGGGTTGAATTTCAGCCAACGATTTCATAATCCAGTTACACCACTCATCCACACCTTCTCCTGTGGTTGCTGATACTTCGAAGATGGTAAGTTTTGGGTTTACTTTGAGTAGGTTCTCTTTCAAAGTCTCTATATTGGCGTTCAGATATGGCAGCAGGTCAATCTTATTGATTACACAGATGTCTGATTCATAAAACATCTGAGGGTATTTAAGGGGCTTGTCGTCTCCTTCTGTAGTACTGATTATCACGACTTTCTTGTTTTCGCCCAAAGCGAATATCGCTGGACAAACCAGATTACCCACATTTTCGATAAACAGTAATGATCCGTTATCCGGGTTCAGACGCGTCACGGCATTATATACCATTTCAGATTCAAGATGACAACCGTTACCTGTATTTATCTGTATTGCCGGAATACCATATGTGCGGATTCGGTCAGCATCGTTAGAGGTTTGCTGATCACCTTCTATTACATAGATATATACTTGATCGGCCAGTTTTTGAATTGTCTTTTCGAGCAATGTTGTTTTTCCGGATCCGGGCGAGCTCATCAGGTTGAGAGCAAAAATATTTCGGGCTGCTAAATATCCTTTTACTCGCTCTGCGATTGTATTATTCCGTGTCAGAATATCCTCTTCAAGTACGATTTTACCATGATCTTCATGGGTATGATTATGGTCATGGTCTGAATGGTGATGATGGTGTTCGGATGGGCCACATCCACAAGTACTACACATATATTATAAATTAATCGATTAGTAATGATTTTAATTTTAACTCTTTACCGGCAATTAAGGTTCGGTCGAACGAACCACAGGCTGGGCACATTTCCAGTAATTCACGGACAGAATACTCATCTCCGCATTGATTGCATCTGCATTTTCCGTCTAGCGGATGAATTAAGACTTTACATCCTTCTAATTCTGTATTTCGTACTACAGATTCGAGTACGAATGATAAAGCTTCCGTATCTACCCCCGAAAGTTTTCCCACTTCAATCTCAATTTCCGTCACCCTTTGTGCGTGGTGAGATTGGGCCTCTTTTTGAGCAAGCTCTAAAATGCTCAGAGCAATTGATAATTCATGCATATTCTTTTTTTCTTAAGGATGCCGCAATACAAATTTGACCTAAAGAGATACCTCCGTCGTTTGCTGGATATAATTGGGGGACAACTGGGCTAAAGCCTCTTTTTGTTAATCCTTTTTCCACTTGCTCGGAAAGTCGTCTGTTTTGAAAACACCCTCCGGTAAGAATTACTTCGCGTGGGAGATCATATTTTTGGAAAATAAGTTCGGTCTGCTGTAATAATTGTTGAGCAAATGTATTGTGAAACTTTGCCGCTATCAGGGATGTCCGTACCCCTTTCTGAACATCTTCTGCTATATGGTTTAACAAAGAACAACATTTAAGTGGGTTTAGTTCGTCGATCGGGTAACGGAGTTGATAATTGTCCTCAGCCAGATGCTCAAGGCGAAGCGGGGCTTCAGCCTGAAAAGAAGCGATGTCGCAACACCCCAGCATGGCAGAAACCGCATCAAACAATCGTCCTGCACCGCAACTTTGAGGAGCATTGATTTGTTGGCGTGTCATTTTACGAATCAACTCCATTTCGGGAGCATGTAAGTCCGCTATTTGTGCCGGAATAGGTATTTTATAGTGTTCCAAAAAAGCAATCGCAAGGCGCCAGGGTTCTTTTATGGCTTTATCTCCTCCCGGAATCGGGATGTAATCCAGATGTGCTTCGCGCGAGAATTGTTCATGGTCGCAAATAAGAAATTCCCCTCCCCATATTTTTCCATCTGTCCCAAATCCTGTCCCATCTAAAACAATCGCAAGATGATTTCCCGATAGATGATTCTCTTCCATACAAGCAACCGCATGAGCATGGTGGTGTTGAACCATATATAATTGTCCATTCGATTCTGATGCTAGTTTGGCTGCATGTCGGGTTGAAAAATAATCAGGATGCATATCACATACGTATGTGGTAGGAGAGAACCTGAAAAGGCGGCAGAAGTGGCGAATTGCTTCTTTATAAAAATCGAGTGTTTCTATATTTTTAAGATCGCCGATGTATTGGCTCAGAATTGCTTCGTTGTCTTTGCCAATAGCGAATGTGTTTACTTTTTCGGGACCAAACGCCAGGATTCCTTCCATGTATAGGGCGCTTTTATGAGTAGTGGGTACATATCCCCGTGAGCGACGTAAAATACGGGGTGTATCATTAATTAATTGTATAATTGAATCATCCGTTCTGTTTACAATTTCGCGGTCATGATCACCTTGTAGATGACATTCCGGAAGAAGTTTTGCTGAGGCTTCCTGATTATCCGTAATAATGGGTTCGTCATGAAGGTTCCCGCTTGTAAATATCAGGGCATCCGTTTTAAGCTGCTCAAAAAGTAGATAATGGGCCGGTAAATATGGAAGTACCACCCCGAAGGTATCTAATCCGCCATTTATACTGGTATTTAATTCTTTTTCCGGTTTGCGGTGTAATAATACAATCGGCCTTTGCCAGGAGGTAAGCGCTTTTTCTTCTTCTTTTGAAAGAATCATATACTTTCTAACCTCGTTTTCAGAACGAAACATCAAAGCAAATGGTTTTGCATCGCGTTTTTTAAGGCTGCGCATCTGTAATACCGCTTTCGGATTAAATGCATCACAGATCAGGTTATATCCCCCTAATCCTTTTAGGGATAATAGTTCGCCATTTTCTATATGACCAGCCAACCGTTGAAAAAAATGATCGGGAGATACATAATTATGGAGCAGAGTCCCCTCTTTATTTAATTGGGTGAGATAATAAGAGGGCCCACAAGTGTTGCATGCCGTTGGTTGAGCATGAAACCGTCTGTCTGTTATTTTAACATATTCTTCAAAACACTCAGGGCACATCGAATAAGGTTGCATTGAAGTGTGTGTACGATCATACGGTAATTCGCGGATAATGCTAAAGCGTGGACCACAGTGTGTACAATTAATAAAAGGATAATCTATACGTCTTACCTGTTGCTTCATGTCATTCAGGCAATCTGTGCATACGGCAATATCAGGTGATACATGCGTAACGCGGTCGGAAACAGAATCGCTATGGGAAATCGTAAACTCCTTCCGATAAGGGATCCCGTCCAGTACTTCCACGCTGATTTTATTAATATCCGAAGCGAATGGTTTCTCTTTCTGTATACGCTTTAAAAAAAGATTTTTATCTGTTTCTGAAGCTTCAATTTCAATATTTACCCCCTCATTATTATTATGCACTTCGCCGTTAAGATGCATCTCGAGGGCAATGCGATAAATAAAGGGCCGGAAACCAACTCCCTGAACTAATCCGATAATGTGAATACGATAAATGTGCATGGCAAATATTGTTGAGTACAGAATTAAACAATCCTTAAAGGGAGTTTGTTTAATTGTCGAAATTTTGATAAACAAAAAATAAGAAGCTATGTGTTTGGCTATACCTGGAAAAATCATCTCCATAGATACATCCATTCCCGACCTGAAGATGGCCCGTGTGGATTTTGGAGGTGTTATAAAAAATATCTGTATAGAATGGACGGATGCCAAGGTCGACGAATATATCCTTGCGCATGCGGGCGTAGCGCTTTGTAAAGTGGATACACAGGAAGCGCTAAAATCAATTGATGCTTTTCATAAGATCATGATTGATCTTGAATTGCCGGCTTCGCTTTCATAAAGATGAGTATCATGGAAATGGCATTACCTACTTTCAGAGAGAAAGAGTATGTAGAAACGTTGTTAAAAGCGATTAGAAAGCGAAGCGATGCTCCCTGGTCGATTATGGAAATTTGTGGTGGTCAGACCCATGCGATAGCCCGGTATCGGTTGGAAGAGTTACTTCCGGCCAATATCCGTTTGATACATGGTCCCGGGTGTCCGGTATGTGTTACTTCAGAATCGACTGTAAAAGAAGCAATCGAAATAGCCTGTATGCCCAATGTGATTTTTACCACCTTTGGCGATATGCTGCGAGTGCCGGGCGGAGGAAACTCCCTGATGAGTGTCCGGGCAGCGGGTGCAGATGTAAGAATGGTATATTCCCCGTTGGATGCAGTTCGGTTAGCTGCTGAAAATCCGGATCGGGAAGTGGTCTTTTTTGGTATTGGTTTCGAGACTACCGCGCCTGTACATGCGCTGGCTATTCAGGAAGCCAGTCGTCTACAGCTCCGTAACTTCAGTGTATTATCATCTTTGGTATTGGTTCCGCCGGCTATCCGGGAATTGATGAAAGATCCCGAAAATCAGATTCAGGCACTTCTTGCAGCCGGGCATGTTTGTGCTGTGACGGGGTATCATGATTATCATCAGTTAGCCCTGAATAATCATTTACCTGTGAGCATAACAGGCTTTGAGCCGGCAGATATTTTATGGGGCATTTATAATTGTATAGATCAGCTTGAAAAAAAGGAATATAGCGTTCGTAATGCATATTCCCGGATGGTTAAAGAATAGGGTAATGTTCGGGCAACCAGCTTAATGTCGCGGGTTTTTGAAACGTGCGACCGCGAGTGGAGAGGTCTGGGTGTTATTCCTGAAAGCGGATTAAGAATCCGTAAAGATTATGAACTATATGATACATCACTACGTTTTAAAATAAACCTGAAAGAGTCTCAAGAAAATAAAGAATGCCGGTCAGGGGAAGTTCTGAAAGGTAAAATTACCCCTTTTGCTTGTCCTGCTTTTGGTACTTCTTGTACTCCTGACCATCCATTGGGGGCTGCTATGGTCTCTTCAGAAGGAGCCTGTGCGGCTTACTTTAAATATAATCCTATCATAAGAAAATAAGTATGAATTGTCCTATACCTCATATTGATCCTACTACTATTCAGCTCTCTCATGGAGGAGGAGGGCGTATGACTCACCAGTTAATAGCGAATCTTTTTTATCCTGCTTTTTCAAATCCATTGCTGAATGACCAGCATGATGGTGCCGTTTTTGATTGCGACGGAGCCCGATTGGCTTATACGACCGATTCGTTTGTCGTGGACCCATTGTTTTTTAATGGCGGTAATATCGGAGATCTGGCTGTGAATGGAACAGTGAACGACCTTACATGCTGTGGTGCGAAACCGCTTTTCTTGACAGCCGCTTTTATTATAGAAGAAGGCTTTAGTATGGATCAGTTACGGCTTATTGTAAACTCTATGCGTGACGCAGCTCAAAAAGCCGGCATTTCTATTGTGACAGGCGACACCAAAGTCGTAGATAAAGGGAAGTGCGATAAAATATTTATTAATACGAGTGGAATCGGCATTGTACCCAAAGGATGTCGGATTCACCCCGACCAAATTGAACCCGGAGATGTGGTAATATTGAGTGGACCGATAGGAAAACATGGTATTTGTATTCTTTCGTCACGTGAAAACCTTGGATTTGAAACGGCAATAGCAAGTGATACAGCTTCTCTCAATGGCATGATTGAGGCATTGCTCGATGAGATACCGGTACATGTCTTACGCGATCCGACCCGGGGAGGAATATCTTCTACATTGAATGAAATAGCAGAAGCGGCAGGCATGCGTATCGTATTGGAAGAGGAGCAACTGCCGATTCCGGAAGAAGTTGCCTCCGCTTGTGATTTATTGGGAATCGATCCGCTGTATGTGGCAAATGAGGGTGTCATGATCATTATTGTCCGCGAAGAATATGTAAAGCGTACGCTACAAATCCTACACCGTTTTCCCGAAGGAAAAGATGCGGTAGCAGTTGGTCGGATAACCGAAAAGATTCCGGAAGGAGAAGTTGTTTTACATACCTATCTGGGTGGTAATAGAATTGTGGAGATGTTAAGTGGCGAACAATTACCGCGAATCTGCTGATAAAATAGAATTTAACGAATATAAATTAACCTGACCTTCAACTATGACAACTGTGCGCATATACTGTCCTTAATGCAGATACGGGAATTATAGGTCTGAAGTGTTTTAATTAGTAGGACAAATGAACGATAAAGAGCTGACCGCGTATCAACATTTACGCAAACGGGGTATATCCCGACGAGATTTCCTGAAGTTCTGCGGTATCATGGGGTCGATGCTTGGTCTTAAGGCATCCGGAGTAGAGCAGGTGATTGACGCTTTTATGACTAAACCTCGCATTCCTGTATTATGGGAGCATTTTCAGGAATGTACTTGTTGTAGTGAATCATTTGTAAGATGTTCTCACCCTATTGTAGAACAAGTCTTGCTTGAAATGATCTCCCTCAATTATTCCGATTCATTAATGGCTGCAGCCGGTACCCAGGCTTTGGCTGTAGAAGAAGATACGATTAAAAATAACTACGGGAAATACATTCTTTTGGTGGAAGGTGCGGTACCGCTTGGGAATGAGGGTTTTTGTACCATTGGCGGGAAATCAGCACTAGATGTATTAGAACATGCGGCTTCGGGTGCCAAAGCAATTATCGCATGGGGTAACTGTGCTTCCTCCGGATGTATTCAGCATGCCCGACCAAATCCTACCGATGCGCAGCCAATCCATAAAATCATTAAAGGGAAACCAATTATCAATGTGCAGGGATGTCCGCCAATCGCCGATGTCATGGCGGGTGTGATTACCTATATGCTTACATTCGATAAAGTGCCCGAACTCGATCAGCAGTTGCGTCCGTTGGTATTTTATGGGCGTCGTATCCATGATACCTGTTATCGTCGTCCATGTTATGATGCCGGTTTGTTCGTGCAGTCATTCGATGACGAAAATGCTAAGAAAGGATATTGTTTGTATTATATGGGTTGTAAGGGCCCGAATACCTTCAATTCTTGTGCGGTTATCAAATGGAATCTGGGTGTAAGCTATCCGATTCAATCAGGTCACGGATGTATTGGTTGTGCCGAACCGAATTTCTGGGATTATGAGCCATTCTATAAACATATTCCATATACTTATGGCTTTGGAGTAGAGTCAAATGCGGATAAAATTGGAGCAGGATTAGCCGGTATCGCCTTAGGTGGGGTAGCGGCTCATGCGATTGCTACCAATATTCGTAAACGGAAAATGATCAAGGGACATTTGGGTGAAGATTATACTATTAATCAGGAAGATACGCAAGAAACATTAGCGCATCTTGAAAAAGAGCGAGATGAATTGCTTCAGAAGTCGGCAGATCTGCAAGCTCAGATAAAAGCAGGAGAAGCAGAAGCAAAAGATACTCCGGATACAGAAATAAAGAAATAATAAATTCATATAAAATACGATTATGGCAAAAAGAGTTGTCGTTGACCCGGTTACCCGTATCGAAGGGCATCTGCGAATTGAAGCGGATGTTGAAAACGGTGTGATTACGGATGCTTTTAGTTCCGGTACTATGATTCGTGGTATCGAATTAATCGTAAAAGACCGTGACCCGAGAGACGCATGGGCTTTTGTAGCACGTGTCTGTGGAGTTTGTACCTCAATACATGGGTTGGCAGGAGTACGTGTTATTGAAAATGCCCTTGATATTACAGTTCCCCCGAATGCAGAGCAGGTCAGAAACCTCATGCAGGCAGCATTATTTGTGCAGGACCACCTTTTTCACTTTTATACATTACAGGCTTTTGACTGGGTAGATATTATGTCTGCTTTGAAAGGCGATCCACAGGAAGCAGCGGATATAGCAGCTTCAATCTCCTCCTGGCCTAAAAACTCAAAGGCCGATTTCCAGATGATGCTTGAAAAATTGAAAAAATTTGCCGAAAGCGGGCAATTGGGATTCTTGTCGAACGGTTATTGGGGGCATCCTGCCTATAAACTATCTCCGTCTGTTAATTTGATGGCAGTTACCCATTATTTCCAGACTTTCGAAGAAATGAAGGATGTGGTGCGTATTCAGACGGTATTTGGCGGTAAGAACCCTCACCCGAACTATCTGGTGGGAGGTATGGGATGTGCCGTGAATATGGATGATCCGAGCGCGATTAATCTTGAGCGATTAAGTTGGGTGGCAAATATTATTCAGCGCGCGCAGTTGTTCGTTTCGCAGGTATATGTGCCGGATGCAATCGCCATCCTTTCACAATATCCGGAGTGGACTCATATTGGCGGAGGATTACGTAATTACCTAGCTTACGGCGACTTCCCAATGGGTAATTATGGAGAGGTGGAAACTTATAAGATGCCACGAGGCATAATTCTCGATCGCGATCTGAGTAAGATACATGAATTTGATCCGACTGCCATGGATGGATTACAGGAGTTTGTATCTCACTCCTGGTACAATTATACAGATGGTAAAAATGTTGGTTTGCATCCGTCGGTAGGTCAAACTATTCCTAACTATACAGGTCCGAAACCTCCTTATGATTATCTGGATGTAGAAAAGTCATACAGCTGGATTAAGACACCGCGTTATAAAGGGATGCCGATGGAATCGGGACCGTTAGCCCGTATGTTAGTGGGATATGCCGCCGATACGCCGGGTTATCGCGAACTGATGGATCTGAGCCTGGCTAAAATGAAATTTCCGTTCGAAGCGATGTATTCTACCGTAGGGCGTTCATTGGCACGTGCACTGGAAGCCGAAATGGTAGCCAATTGGATGTCTGACTTTTACATGGCATTGTTAGGTAATATCCGTAAAGGCGACGAGCGTATGTTTGTGGGGGATAAATGGGAGCCTGAAACCTGGCCGGCTGAAGCGTCCGGTTACTGTCTGACAGAGGCTCCGCGCGGAGCCCTGGCACATTATGCTTCCATAAAGGATAAGCGTATCAGTAACTATCAGATGATTATGCCAACTACATGGAATGGTTCCCCGCGCGATGATAAAGGACAGCACTCAGCTTATGAGGCGTCACTTATCGGAACACCTGTCCATGATCCGGATATTCCTCTCGAAATCATTCGTACGGTTCATTCATTCGACCCTTGTCTTGCTTGTGCCGTTCATCTGTATGACGAGAAAGGAGAATATATCCACCAGGTTGAAACCAAATAACACTATGTATAATTATGATTCAACAAAATCAGAATTTACAGGAAGTATATGTATGGCAATTGCCCGTACGTATCTTTCACTGGGTAAATGCAGTAGTGATTGTCGGATTATGCATTACAGGCTATATCATAGGTAATCCTCCTGCTATCCAGCATGGAACGGCGCCATCCGAAAATTATTGGTTTGGCATTGTGCGCTTCGTTCACTTTGTATGTGCGTTTATTTTTATTCTCAATTTTCTTGTACGCATCTACTGGATGTTTGCGGGTAATCATTTTTGCCGTTGGTTTAATTACATTCCACTCACAAAGAAACAATGGCGGGGAATCCGGGATACCCTTAAAATCGACGTATTGTTGATTACGAAGAAACCCATTTATGATATCGGTCATAATGCGTTGGCAGCTACTACATATGGCGGTTTGTTTGTGATTATGATTTTACAGGCATTGACCGGAATGATGATGTTCGCTCCGCAGTCGAATGCTTTTTGGGCTCCGTTTTTTATGAAGATGCTCATATTCTTCGATGGTTTTTTCCCAATCCGGACATTACACCACTGGCTGATGTGGGCATTCATTTTGTTTGCCATCGTTCATATTTATCTGGTTTTTTACCATGATTATATTGAAAAGAATGGTATTGCCTCGTCGATTATTGGTGGATGGAAGTTTATTCCACTGCCAATCGTACAGGATTATGCCAGCGAACGGGCTATGGCTAAAGATGTAAAACTCTTGAAAAAACAATTGCGCGAAGCACGCAAGATACGAAAGGAAGCAGAAGGACCGCGTGAAATACCCGGTTCTGAAACCTAAAATAAAAAATAGATTATATACAAATGAAACCACTTTTAATCTTGGGAATAGGAAATCTCATCTTGCGGGATGAGGGTATCGGCATTCATGTAGTGCGTCGGCTGGAGGAAACCGAAACGTTTCCCGAAGAGGTGGATGTGATGGATGGCGCCACGGGAGGGTATTTCCTACTAAACGATGTGATAGAGTATGAGCATGTGATTATGATCGATGCAACGCTCGACCATTTGCCACCCGGTACCGTTCGGGTTATTCAGCCTCGTTACTCATCGGATTATCCGCCGCTGATGAGCGCCCATGAATTCGGTCTGAAAAATATGATTGATTCCATGCTGTTTCTTGAGAAGATGCCCGATATGTATCTTATCGTAATCTCTGTGAAGGACGTACAGAAAATGGGGTTGGCATTGACGCCCGCCGTAGAGGCTGCTATTCCGGAAGTGATTCGAAAAGTAAAAAAGATTGTTAAACAGTTAATTCCTGATTATAATGACTCACAACACGCATTCGCCACAGACGAGATGGGCCAGGGAGGTGTTGAAAGCTCACTTTGAAGGTCGTCAGCCGGAACGGATTCCGGACGAAGTACTCCGACAGCAAGCAGGCTGTTTTGTGTCGTTGCATAATCCGGATGAAAGCCTGCGTGGTTGTATCGGAACGATTATGCCAACCAAAGCAACCCTCGAGGAGGAGATCAAAACCAATGCGATTTCAGCAGCATTCATGGATCCACGTTTCGACCCGTTGCAGAAAGGGGAATTAGAGGATTTGGTGATATCTGTAGATGTATTGGGTGAACCCGAAAGTATTTCATCTTTTGACGAACTCGATCCGAAAGTGTATGGGGTGATTGTTTCTGCCGGAAATAAGCGCGGAGTATTATTACCCGATCTGCCCGGTATCGACAAGGTAGAACAGCAATTGCATATTGCGATGCAAAAAGCCGGTATAGCCGATGGTACTCCCATTGCGGTTCACCGCTTTAAAGTGCATCGTTATCATTGATTGATAGAAACGAACCTTTTTATTCGTAAGAAAATGGTTGAAGCTTCTTTTTATATATCACTCGACGATCAGTTGGTGAAATGTGAGTTATGCCCACATCACTGCCGGATTAAGCCCGGACAAGTGGGTATTTGTAAGGTCCGAAAGAATATTGACGGAAAGCTTTATTCGATGAATTACGGAGTAGTGAGTGCAGCAGCACTCGATCCCATAGAGAAGAAACCGCTGTTTGACTTTCATCCCGGGTCACATATCTTTTCGATAGGCAGTGTGGGGTGTAATCTGGGCTGCGTATTTTGTCAGAACTGGCAGATTGCAACCGCCACTGAAGCGGCCGTTCAGCAATCCGATAAGAATATTCCGCCCGAAGCGATTCTCGATGCCGCCATCAAGTTAATACCCAACGGCAATATCGGAGTGGCTTATACGTACAATGAGCCAACCGTCTGGTTTGAATATATGCGCGATATAGCCGCTCTGGTTAAAGAGAACAATCTCAAAAATGTAATGGTATCCAACGGATTTATCGAAGTAAAACCGCTCGAAGTGCTGTTGGGTTTGATCGACGCATTCAATATCGACCTCAAAGGCTATAGTAATGATTTCTATAAACGTATGACCAAATCCGAACTCGACCCTGTATTGCGAACACTCGAGATGATAGCCAAAAACGGAAATCATCTGGAAATTGCCTACCTGGTGATACCGGGAGAGAATGATGATCCGACGAAGTTCCGTGAAATAGTAGGTTGGCTCAAAGGTCATGTGGGTGAAAAGGTTACATTGCATATCGATCGCTATTTTCCTAATTATAAATTGCAGACTCCGCCTACCTCTGTTGAGTCGTTACACGAACTGGCCGATATCGCCAAGTCGATATTACCACGGGTACATATTGGAAATGTTTAAAATAAAATTATATATGAAAGTGCGTCCGAATTTTGCAGAAGGAGGATTCTATGCTGCCGACCAGCATGATCTTATTAGTTTGTTGGAAAACCGCCTGACTCACGAACGGGAAAATATAAATCTCGCATTGGCTGAAAAACAGATTATCGGCGGCGTGGTACCTCATGCCGGCCATGTATATTGTGCAGCCGAGGCAGTTCATTTTTTCGAAATCGTACGCCACAGCAAACAAGAGTTTGATGTGGTGATTATCGTAAATCCAAATCACCACGGTGAAGGCTCGCCTTTGTCGATCGATGACCATGATTACTGGAGTTCGCCGCTAGGTAAGATTAAGATAGACCGGGAGTTGGCCGAGGCTACCGGTTTGCCATTTGATACGGCTTCGCAAGGGCGCGAGCATTCGGGCGAAGTAATCGTGCCTTATGTTCAGTATTTTATGGGATCGCAGATCAAGTTATTGCCGGTAAGTTTTGGAGCCCAAAGCTGTCATAATGCCGAGGTCGTAGCTCAGATTTTGTTTGAAGCCTGTGAGAAACTGGGCCGTAAGCCGTTGTATATCGCATCGTCCGATTTTAATCATTTTGCCAGTGCCCCGATGGGCAAAGAGTTGGACGATTATGCCCTCGAAGCGTTGATGCAACAAGATATGGATACGTTTGCCAGCCGCGTGGAGGAGCGCAATATTTCGATTTGTGGTTATGGGGCCATTATGAGCCTTTTTGATTATGCCAAATTGAAATACGGCAATTTCCATGCTACGATTCTGCGTCAGGGACACTCCGGGGAAGTGGTGCCTTCTGCTCAGGTGGTTGATTATGTGTCGATTCTTGTTTACAAATAAATACTCATCCTTCCGCTCCCTCCTTTACCCTTTATTTAACACCCCACGTTTGATGATATTCCGCGAGGAACTTACGGGTGTTTCGCGGGCAATTTGATGTTCGCCCGCGAGCAACCCGAAAATCGTTCGCGGACGGTGGTTAGGTTGCTCGCGGGCGACGTGTGGATTCTTCGCGGACGAACATTGGGTTGCTCGCGGAGAAACAGTAAAGGAGATACCAGGTGGAAGGTAAACAAATGGGAGATAAATCGTATAAACGAGAGCCGTCCCCTAAAAGTCATACTTAACTTTTAGGGGACGGCTTTGTGTTATTATAATAATAGATATGACTTTGTATATAACCTTGTATATTAAGCAATCGGATTATTCTTAGAACGGAACTTCTGAATTGCCATTATCCCGTAGCATCTGGGCTGTTCCGCCATTGTTGAGCGCCGATCCGAACTGCTGGTTCATCGGAGCCGATTCTGCATAAAAGCTGTTGGTGCCCTGATTCATTTTCGAACCGAATGTGCTGCCGGCACTTTCGAAAGGTGGAGCAGGCACGTTGAGCGACGTATCGTCGTCGACGTTCTGGAATCGGGCGAATTCACCTTTAAAGCGGAGTCGCACATCGCCTACCGCACCATTACGGTGTTTGGCAATGATGATTTCGGCTAAGCCGCGCAGGTCGTTTCCTTTCTCGTCTTCTGTAATTTTATAATATTCGGGACGGTGGATGAAGCACACCATATCGGCATCCTGCTCGATGGCACCCGACTCACGGAGGTCGGACAGCTGAGGGCGTTTTCCATCCCCCTGGCGGCTTTCCACACTACGGTTCAACTGCGACAGGGCGATAATCGGAATGTTCAATTCCTTGGCAAGCCCTTTTAGTGATCGAGAAATGGTAGATACCTCCTGCTCACGTGATCCGAACGACATTCCGCTCGCATTCATCAGCTGCAAGTAGTCGATAATCACCATCTTCACTCCATGCTCGCGAACGAGACGGCGTGCTTTGGTACGAAGCTCGAATACGGATAGCGACGGGGTATCGTCGATAAACAACGGTACATCATACAAATCTTTGATCTTCGCCATCAGCTGCTCCCATTCGTATGGAGCCAACTGACCACTCTTGATCTTTTCACCGGGGATTTCGCAGGTATTCACGATCAGACGGTTTACGAGCTGAACGTTCGACATCTCGAGCGAGAATACAGCAACCGGCGTGTTGTAATTCATGGCCATGTTTTTCGCCATTGAAAGAACGAAGGCCGTTTTACCCATCGCCGGACGGGCCGCGATAATAACCAGGTCGGAATTCTGCCAACCCGAGGTCATTTTGTCGAGGTCGTTGAAGCCGGTTTGCAAACCGGAAAGCCCCTCTTTTCGGTTAGAGGCAATCTGAAGCTGATCGAGCGCGTCTTTAATGACGGGGTTGATCTGGGTAACGTCTTTCTTTACGTTGCGCTGGGATATTTCGAAGAGTTTTCCTTCGGCGTCCTGCATCAGGTCATCTACATCCTGCGTATCGTCGAACGCTTTGTTCTGTACGTCGGACGAGAACGAAATCAATTCGCGGGCAAGATATTTCTGAGCGATGATACGCGCATGATACTCAACGTGAGCGGCCGAAGCCACTTTGGCAGTGAGCTGAGTGATCAGGAAAGGGCCTCCGGCCTCTTCGAGGGTACCGTTGCGACGCAATTGCTCGGTAACGGTCAGCATATCGATCGGTTCCTGTTTGGAAGCAAGATCAACAATGGCTGTATAGATTAATTGATGTCCGTATTCATAAAAGCATTCCGGTTTCAGTATGTCACTGATCACGGAATACGCATCTTTTTCCAACATTAACGCACCCAATACCGCTTCCTCCAAATCACGTGCCTGAGGCTGTAATTTGCCAAAGTCAGGAGCGACGGGAGCTTTCGGGCGGCTGTTCCGAGGGGTGGATGGTCGTTTTTCCATATAGGGAGTGATGATTTATTTTTATAGTGAAGGGCAAAGTTATTATTAATAATTATTTTTCCCGAACTTTGACCCCTACTATTATTACATTTTAGGTCGTATGATAACATTTCCTAATGCAAAGATAAATTTAGGCTTATCGGTTGTGGCAAAACGGCCCGACGGATATCATAATCTTGAAACGGTATTTTACCCGGTGGGTATTAAAGATGCGCTTGAGGTAATCGAGCGACCGGAGCCGGGATGTACGCTTCATATATCGGGTATTCCGGTGACGGATAATCAGGATGACAATCTGGTGGTGAAAGCTTACCGGAAGCTAGCGGAGCGCTATCCGCTCAAAGGGGTGGATATTTATCTGCACAAGCATATTCCGTTTGGCGCGGGTATGGGAGGCGGCTCGGCGGATGCCGCATTTATGTTGCGCTTGCTTAATGATCAGTTTGAGCTGAACATTCCCGGAAGCGAGTTGGAAGCGATTGCTGCAGAACTGGGGGCGGATTGTCCGTTCTTTTGCCGTAACCGGCCTGTTTTCGCAGCAGGGACGGGAAATCTGTTTTCAGAGGTTTCCTTTTCGCTGAAAGGGTATTTTCTGGTTGTGGTAAAGCCGGAAGTGAGTGTTTCTACAAAAGATGCGTTTGGGGGAATCGTTCCTTGCAAACCTCTTTTCGCGGTAAAAGAGATTGTAGAAACGAAGCCGGTAAGCGAATGGAGGGAGTTTTTGGTAAACGATTTTGAACGTACAGTGTTTTCTATTTATCCGCAGCTTGGCGCGATTAAAGCCAAGTTGTATGAAGCAGGAGCCGTTTATGCGTCGATGTCGGGGTCGGGATCCTCTTTGTTCGGGATATTCGATCATGAGCCGGATGTGGCGGCACTCTTTCCGGACTGTTTCGTATGGACCGGGGCGTGCGAATATTGATTGAAAATTGCCATTCCTGCGTGTAACCTGTCAAAAAAGCACCTCGAACAGGGGTTTATGCTGACAAAGATTCAGTATTAGAGTATGGCGCTCTTTTTGTAGTAAAAAAGTAGATAAACTTAAATGCAACTATTATGTCGGGAAAAAAACATAAAGAAGAGATTCCTCATGAGGAGGAGAAAAAAGTAGCGGCAAACGCAGCTGAACAGGGCGAAGGCCAAGAAAAGGCTGCCGGAGCATCGGATGAAACCAATCCGGAGCTTGAATTGCCGGAAGAGGGTGTTTCTGATCAGGATGAACTGAACAAACTGACCGACCGTTGTGCGGAAATGGAAAAGAAGTACAATGATATGCACAATGATTATCTGCGTTTGATGGCTGATTTTGACAATTTCCGTAAACGTACGTTGCGTGAAAAAGCCGATTTGCTTAAAAACGGGGGCGAAGGTGCGTTGAAAAACCTACTTCCTGTAATTGATGACTTTGAGCGTGCGCTTTCGGCCCTTGAGTCGTCTGACGATATCAATGCTGTAAAAGAGGGTGTGGAGTTGATCTATAATAAGTTCAAAGGTTATCTGGAAGCGAACGGAGTGAAAGAGATTCCGGCTACAGGTGAAGATTTTGATACGGAAATCCATGAGGCGATTACTACTTTCCCTGCTCCGACTCCGGAACAGAAAGGAAAAGTAATTGACTGTATGACTAAAGGATATAAGCTGAATGACAAAGTGATTCGCTTTGCTAAGGTTGTAGTAGGAGAATAATCTGAATCCAAATTGACAATGGCTAAGAGAGATTATTATGAAGTGTTGGGCGTATCGAAAGGTGCGACAGCAGACGAAATAAAAAAGGCTTACCGGAAGAAAGCGATTGAGTTTCATCCGGATAAGAATCCGGGTGACAAGGCTGCAGAAGAGAAGTTTAAAGAAGCGGCCGAGGCTTACGAAGTATTGAGCGATGCTGATAAACGGAAACGTTATGATCAGTTTGGTCATCAGGGTGTTGGCGGTGCCGGTGGTGCAGGAGGCTTCGGTGGAGGCTTCAGCGGACAGGGTATGTCAATGGATGATATCTTCTCTCAATTCGGCGATATCTTCGGTGGTCACTTTGGCGGTGGCGGCGGCTTTGGTGGTTTTAGCGGTTATGGTGGCGGCGGTGGCCGTAGCTCCGGTCCGCGGGTCAATAAAGGGGCTGACTTACGTGTCAAAGTAAAAGTTACTTTACAGGATGTAGCTCACGGAGTTGAGAAAAAAATCAAGGTGAAAAAACTGGTCGCATGTCATGCTTGTAACGGAACGGGTGCCGAAAACGGCAACAGCTTCCATACCTGTACAACATGTGGTGGTTCGGGAACTGTAAATCGTGTGCAGAATACGATGTTCGGTTCTATGCAAACTCAGGCAGCTTGTCCATCATGTGATGGAACGGGTAAGGTGGTCGATCATAAATGCTCTCAATGTACCGATGGTGTAAAACGGGAGGATGAAATTATCACTCTGAATATACCTGCCGGAGTATACGATGGTATGCAGTTGTCAATGGCCGGAAAAGGGAATGCCGCTAAAAATGGCGGTAAGCCGGGCGATCTGATTATTGTGATTGAAGAGATTCCGGATCCTGAACTGATTCGTGATGAAAATGATTTGATATACAATTTGTTGCTTAATTTCCCTACCGCCGCATTGGGTGGTACGGCCGAGGTGCCGACGATTGATGGTAAAGCCCGGATTAAAATTGCTCCGGGAACCCAACCGGGTAAGGTTTTGCGCCTGAAAGGAAAAGGTTTGCCTTCTGTTAATAGTTACGGTACGGGCGATTTGCTGGTGAATGTAACTGTTTATGTACCGGAGTCGCTCAGTGACGAAGAGAAGAAGTCAATCGAAAAACTGAAAGATTCGCCTAATTTTACCGCAAGCAAGTCGGTGAAAGAGAAAATCTTCAGTAAATTTAAACATATGTTTGAGTAATCGATCAATCATTCGAGAATAGTAAGACGCGGAACTACCTTCAGTTCCGCGTTTTGTTTATTATTACTATCTTTGCACCCGAAAAATCAGACTGTCAGGGATGACAGTGCAATCCAATAGAATAAATATCATTACATAATATGAGCAAAAAAGATTATTACGAAGTGCTGGAAGTAGAAAAAAATGCTTCCGTTGATGAGATCAAAAAAGCCTATCGTAAAAAGGCGGTTCAATATCACCCCGATCGAAATCCCGATGATAAAGAGGCTGAGGAAATGTTTAAGGAAGTTGCTGAGGCGTATGAAATCCTTAGCGATGAAAATAAACGTGCGCGTTATGACCGATATGGACATCAGATGGGTAATGGCGGTGGCGGTTTTGGCGGCTTCGATTTTGGTGGCGGTGTAGATCCGTTTGATCTTTTCAGTCAGTTCTTTGGTGGCGGTGGCCGTGGCTCTCAGGAAGGAACCTCTTCAAAAGGGAGTGATTTGCGAGTACGCGTTACATTGTCGCTAAAAGATATCTGTAATGGCGTTGAGAAGCAAATCAAGGTGAGAAAGCAAGTGAGCTGTCAGCATTGTAATGGTACAGGAGCGAAAGATGGCACAGCTTATCATACTTGTAATACATGTGGCGGGGTAGGTACTGTAACTCGTGTGATGAATACGATTCTGGGTGCGATGCGCACACAGGCTCCTTGTCCGGATTGTAAAGGTGCCGGAAAACGTATTACGGATAAATGTTCGCATTGTAACGGCGACGGTATCGTAATGGGCGAAGAGGTGATTACGGTAAATATTCCTGCAGGCGTTTCTGACGGCATGCAGTTGTCGATGTCGGGAAAAGGAAATGCAGCCCGTCGCGGCGGTGTAAACGGTGATTTGCTGATTCTTGTGAAAGAGGAAGAGCATCCGGATTTGATTCGTGAAGAAAATAATCTGATCTATAATCTGTTGCTTGATTTCCCTACCGCAGTATTGGGTGGTGAAGTTGAAATTCCGTTGATTGAAGGAACGATGAAGATCAAGATAGCGGCCGGTACGCAGCCAAATACGTTGCAGCGTTTTTCCGGTAAGGGATTGCCGTCATTGAGCCGTTACGGAAGTTACGGACGTGGCGAGTTGATTGTAAATATCTCGATCTACGTGCCGGAAGTGTTGAATACAGAGGAAAAACGGATCATGGAGAAACTCAAAGCGCACGAGAATTTCCGTACCAATGTTTCTATTCTGGAAAAATTCAAACGTAAGGTAAAAAGCATGTTTGAATAATGGTTATTCAAAAAAGATAATCAAAGAAGGCTTTTCGGGTTTTTTATCCGAAAAGCCTTCTTTATAAACAGATAGCTATTTAAATATTATGAAGCATCCTCTTATACACGCATATCATTCGATTCTCTCTCCTGATTTTCCTGATTTTATCGCGCCTTATCTTGAACTTCCTGTTCTTAAACGGTTGGACGGGGTTGGATTGCTTTGTGGAACAGACTGGACATCTCTTTATAATAATCGGTTTTTCTATTCCCGATTGGACCATAGTATCGGGGTGGCTTTGATTATATGGAATTTTACGAAAGATAAAAAACAGACATTGGCCGGATTGTTTCATGATATTTCTACGCCGGTTTTTAGTCATGTGATGGATTTCAGAAACAATGATGCCCTTACACAAGAGTCGACCGAGAAGGATACTGCAGAAATGATTATGGCCGACCGGGAGTTGTGCGGCTTGCTAAGGAAAGAGGGGATAAGTGTAGCAGATGTAGTGGATTATCATGTATATCCGGTTGCCGACAATGATTTACCCGCTCTTTCTGCCGACAGGCTGGAATATATGTATATGACCGGATTGATAATGAATGATCTGTGGACAATGGATGAGATACGGGAAACGTATGCGAATATTCATGTTATGGAAAATGAACACGGAATACCTGAGCTTGGATTTTCGGATCCCGGTATTGCCGAGCTTTACTGCATAAGATGCTGTCAGACCGGGTTGCTGATGGTTAAAAATGAAAATAAGCTGACGCTTTCGCTTTTGGCCCATTTAGCAGGGATGGCCGTGAGCAAGGGGTTTCTGACAGAACGTGATTTTTATAGTCGGAGTGAGAACGAAATTATCGCCCTTTTCGGGACGATTGAAGATGTGGATTTTAAAACTCATTTCCGTACGTTTACCGGAATGACTCATATTCTGCGCTCGGAAGAGGCGCTGGAAGGGTGTTTTAATGTGAATACGGCAGTGAAAAGACGCTATATAAATCCGTTGTGTAATGGGCGCCGAATCGGCTTGTTGTCTGAAAAAGCAGCGTGTGCAATTGCCGGGATTATGGATTTTACAGATGCTCCTTATGGTGCCGTAAGGTTGATTTATTAAGTAGAAACATATTGAAATATCCGTGTTCCCGAAATAAAAGAATATCTTTGCGAAATTGAAAAGGTAAATATGAAGGGTACGTTATTGAAAATATTGAGGATTTTTCTTCCATTGCTATTTATAGCATACATGGGAGGAATCTCTTTTTTCACCCATACTCATATTATCAACGGGGTTACAATTGTACACTCCCATCCTTATAAATCCGATTCAAATCATGAACATAATACAGCGGAGTTTGAGCTGATCGCTCATTTGAATGCAGTTCATCTGCCGGCTTCGCTCGGATTACTATTCCTTTTTACGGCTTTTCTTATTCCTTTAAGAAGCCTTTCGGTTTTCAATCCTGCCTGTGGGTATGCTGAAAGCCGCTATCTACTATTATCTCCCCGCGCACCCCCTGCCTGCTAAGTATTTATAAACAGTTTTCGATTTTACATTGCGATTTACATCGTAATGTAGTGCTTTATATACTTATCAGTAAATCAAAATGAAAAAAAATATATTTATTTTGATCTGCCTTTGTTGTGCTTTTTTTCGTGCAATGGCAGATCCTATGGAATTGAATTCGTCCGATGCGAACATAATAGGTCATGTAATCGACTCAAAAACAGGAGAGCACCTTTCTTATATCAACGTTGTATTAAAAGGGACTACAATCGGAGCGATGACCGACTTGTCAGGTCATTATTTTCTAAAAAATCTACCCGAGGGAGTTTTTACCCTTGAGGTAAGCGCTTTGGGTTATCAGTCGCAGAGTCGGCAAATTACCCTGAAAAGAGGGAAAACTATAGAGGCAAATTTTGAAATAGCTGAAGATGTGGTGGCGCTCGACGGTGTGGTGGTTTCTGCAAACCGGGCTTTGACTACCCGTAAACTTTCGCCGGCACTGGTGAATGTGGTAGATATGCAGACGTTTGAAAATGCCAATGCATGCAATTTGGCGCAAGGGCTGAATTTTCAGCCGGGTGTCCGAGTGGAAAACAATTGCCAGAATTGTGGTTATCAGCAGGTGCGGATTAATGGGCTTGAAGGACCCTATACGCAGATTCTCATTGATTCGCGCCCGATATTCAATGCGCTGTCGGGTGTGTATGGATTAGAGCAGATACCGGCGAATATGATTGAGCGGGTTGAAGTGATGCGAGGAGGCGGATCGGCTCTTTCGGGAGCGTCGGCCATTGGGGGATCTATCAATGTGATTACGCGCGAGCCGCTTCGTAATTCGGCTCAGATTGCTCATTCATTAACCGGAGTGGGAGGATTATCGGCTTTTGATAATAATACGACATTGAATGCATCGTTGGTGACAGATAATCATAAAGCAGGTATCTATGTTTTCGGTCAACACCGTAACCGCGCGGCATTTGATTATGACGGAGACGGCTTTTCGGAGCTGCCTGCGCTGCGTAATCAGACATTGGGCTTTCGCTCTTACCTGAAAACGAGTTTATACACAAAACTGACTTTCGAATATCATCACCTGAATGAGTTCAGAAGGGGCGGGGATAAGATGGACCGACCTCCTCATGAAGCGGATATCGCCGAACAGATTGAAAGCGATATCAACGGGGGAGGTTTGAAATTCGATTATTTTTCGCCAAATGAAAAGCATCATCTGAATGTTTTCGCCTCGGCTCAGCATACCAAGAGAGATAGTTATTATGGAGGGGGTCAAGATTTGAATGCCTACGGAGCCACTACCGACTTTACATGGTTGATGGGGACGCAGTATAATTATCTGTTCGACCAATGTCTGTTTATGCCAGCCGAACTTACGGGAGGAATCGAATATTCGTCCGACCGCTTGGAGGATAATATGTGGGGATATAACCGCTATACAAAACAGCACGTTCAGATTGTGAGTTCTTTTCTTCAGAATGAATGGAAAAACAGATACTGGAGCTTTTTGCTAGGCGGTCGTTTGGATAAGCATAATCTGATGAATCATGTTATATTTAGTCCCCGTGCGAATCTTCGCTACAATCCAAAGGAAAACATTAACATCCGTTTGAGCTATTCGTCGGGATTCCGTGCGCCTCAGGCTTTTGATGAAGATTTGCATATTGAAAATGTAGGGGGAACCGTGTCGATGATTGAGCGTAATGGGAATCTGAAAGAAGAGAAGTCGCAGAGTGTAAGCCTTTCGGGTGATTTTTACCGTACATTCGGAGCGTTTCAGGCGAATTTGTTGATTGAAGGTTTCTTTACCCGTCTTTCGGATGTTTTCATTCTTGAAGATATCGGGAAGGAAGACGATATTCTGATAAAGAGCCGTCGTAACGGATCGGGTGCCCGCGTAATGGGGATGACGCTCGAAGGAAAGGTTGCGTATAAAGATAAAGTGCAGTTGCAGGGAGGAGTAACATTGCAGCAAAGCCGTTATGATGAGGCTGAAAAATGGAGCGATACAGCACCGGCAGAGCGTAAAATGTTTCGAACCCCCAACACTTACGGCTATTTTACCGCTTCTTATATGCCTGTAAAACCGTTGTCTATTGCTCTTTCCGGTACTTATACAGGTGAGATGCTGGTAGGACATAGAGCCGGTGTGATTGCTGAAGACCGAGCGGAGCGTACACCCGACTTTTTTGATGCCAATATGAAAGTGGCCTACGATTTCGATTTGTATAAAGATATTAAGCTCCAATTGAACGGGGGTGTACAAAATATTTTCAATGCTTATCAGAGCGATTTCGACAAGGGTAAGTTGCGAGATTCGGGATATATTTATGGACCCGCTATGCCTCGCTCTTATTTTCTCGGAGTTAAACTGAGTTATTAAAAAAAGAATAAGCCTGTCCGATTTTGCCGGACAGGCTTATTGCTTTTTGTGTATATATTATTCTAAATTGTTGTTGCTTATGCAGCCGAAGTTCCAAGTTCGGTAACTTCTTCCGGGCGTTTGCCTAATGCTACCTCAAATCCCCAGCCAATCAGATAACCCGCCAGCGAGCCGATAGGACCGATGATCCAGGCTGAAACCGGAATCGTGGCATACCACCGAAAAAATGGTAATCCGGTAAAGTCAAAGCAGGAGTCTGCATATTCGCGGGTGGCCCAAATGAAAAGGCCCAGTCCCATCGCCCAATAGGCGCCGTGAATGCTTGGACGCTTGTGGTAGATCGCGGCAAAAGTAGGTACGAGGATACACACCAATGCTACGATTGACGAGTCGCCCACAAGTTCGTAAATATCTTTGTTTGACATCGCCATAACGGTAGAGATCAGCGAAACGATAAGAATACTCACTTTTACGGTAACCAAATGCAATTTCGTGCCTGATTTCTGCGTCAGAGGTTTCATGATGTTTTCTGCCAGAATTGTTGAAGGAGCCAGAAGTGCCCCTGAACAGGTGGACATGATTGCTGATAACAATGCTCCGAAAAACATGATCTGAACAAATAGCGGCGAGTGGTTTAATACCATCTGAGGAATCACTTCCTGTAAATCGACGCTGTCTGAATTCAGAATTTCAGGGTAAAGCAAACGAGCACAAAGGGCAATCGTTAATGGCAGAATTGAAAATACGAGATACATAGCTGCCCCCGCATAAGTAGAGCGAACCGCCGATTTGATATTGCGGGAAGCATTGATGCGCTGAAAAATATCTTGAGAGGCGAGTGATCCGAGTCCGATAACGATCCATGCCGATACCCATTCGTTGATGGCTTCGGGGTTACGGTCGGGAAAAAACTGGAAATGCTTTTCGGGAGCTTGTGCGATTACCGCTTCGATTCCGCCTACTTGCCCCACCATGATGAAAGCAAGTGTGCCCAATCCTAATATAATTACGATCGACTGAATAAAATCGGAGATAGAGATTGCCCACATCCCGCCGAAAAAAGTATAAACAGTGACAATGACAGAGGATAACAGAATGGCCATTTGTTGATCCATACCAAATATGATATTCAGTGAGATTGCTAACGCTACCAACTGTGCCGCTACGAATCCGAAAAAGGTAAAAAGCATCAGAACTGAACTGAGTACTTCTATTTTCTTGCCATATGCCTTAGCGAACAGATCTCCTAAGGTCAGAATATTACGTTTGTAAAGAGGGCGCGCAAGAAACAAACCATACAGAATAAGGCAGAAGGCGCTTCCCAGCGGATCTTCAATCACACCCAGCAAACCATTTTCTACAAAACGCCCGGAAGCGCCGAATACGGTTTCCGCCCCAAACCATAGGGCAAACAAAGCAAACGAGTTAAAAATGAATGGTAAACCACGTCCGGTATTCACAAAATCGTTTGTGTTTTTAATAAAGCGAGTTGCATAGAAACCGATACCCACGGTTATCATCAGGTAAATCACAACAAAAAATGCGAGCATTTCTAATCAGGGGATAAAGAGATTAATGTTAAAAAAGCGGCAATCATATCATCTGTTTTTAATTGCGGGCACAAAGATAAAAATACTCTTGGTGGAATTCTGTTTTCATGCAAAATAACTCTTTAAAATTGAATAATACTTTGTTAAAATGAATTTTGGGTGTATGAATATTCTCTTTTTGACTAAAGAAAAGCATTAAACAAAAAAAAGGATGCCCCAAAACAAATTGAGGCATCCTTTGATAAAGGAGTATCCTGAAAAACTCAGGTATTTTATTTAGCGTTTGCTTCTACCCATTTACGTGCATTAACGAAAGCTTCGATCCAAGGAGTAACCTGGTCGATGTTTTTGCGATTCTGCGGATAGTATGCCCACTGCCATGGGAAGATTGCTCTTTCCAGGTGAGGCATCATTGCCAAGTGGCGTCCGTCTGCAGAAGCAAGTCCAGCAATCGCTGCCGGTGATCCGTTCGGATTTGCCGGATATGCATCGTATGTATAGTTTGCAATTACATTGTATTCGGAAATTGCTTTCGGCAACTGGAATTTTCCTTCACCGTGAGCGATCCAAACGCCTAGTTTAGATCCCGACAACGAACCGAACATTACAGAGTTATTCTGTGGAATTGTCAATCCAACGAAGTTCGATTCGAATTTGTGCGAATCGTTGTGAAGCATTTTCGGTTTCACATCGTCGTTAGGAGTCAGCAATCCAAGTTCAACCATTAGCTGGCAACCGTTGCAGATACCCAATGAAAGCGTATCAGGGCGTGCGTAGAAATTGTCGAGCGCTTTTTTCGCTTTCTCATTCCACAAGAAGCCTCCGGCCCAACCTTTTGCAGATCCGCAAACGTCAGAGTTAGAGAATCCGCCACAGAATACGATCATGTTTACATCTTCAAGCGTTTCGCGTCCGCTGATCAGGTCGGTCATGTGAACGTCTTTCACGTCGAATCCGGCCAGATAAAGCGAGTAAGCCATTTCACGGTCGCCATTTACCCCTTTCTCACGGATGATAGCCGCTTTTACGCCGCTTTTCTCACGACGCTCAGGAGAGATGCCGTATGCCGAAAGTTTGCCTTTGAATTCGTTGTTGAACGCAACCTGAAGCGGTTGTTTCTTGTAGTTTTCGAAACGAGCTTTCGCCAATGTTTCGCCACTCTGACGGCGATCCAACAGGTAAGATGATTCGAACCATGTATCGCGTAGCGCGTCGATATCGAATGAATAGTTTGCTTTATCTTTCTTGATGTCGAGTGTGCGTCCGTTGGTTGTTTTACCGATGCGAAGGAATCCTACGCCGGCTTCTTCTAAAATCTTCTCTGCCGCGTTTTTGTCTGAAACCTGCAGGATGATACCCGGATTTTCGCTGAACAGGATTTTTACGATATCTTCTTCTGCAATGTCAGAAAGGTTGATCGACAAACCACCTGTTGTGTTGGCGAATGTCATTTCAAGCAAGGTAGTAAGCATACCTCCCGCTGAAATATCGTGACCTGCCAATACCAGGTTTTTATTGATCAGTTCCTGAACGGCGTTGAATGTATCTGCGAAATATTCGAAATCCTGAACGGTTGGTGTTTCGTTGCCCAGTTTGCCCAATGTCTGAGCAAAAGCAGAACCACCCAATTTATATGAATCGAAAGAGAAATCGATGTAGTAAAGCGGCGCTTTCTCATCGTTTACCACTACCGGCGAAACCACTTTCTTTACATCCGATACTTCAGCACCGGCAGAAATGATAACACAACCC
>JAVVPN010000002.1:53499-81841 GCA_036655755.1 Bacteroidales bacterium
TAAACTTTTTCGTCGCCATATTTCTGAGTCATCGACAAAGAGTCTTTACCCGTAGGAATATTGATGCCCAGTTCGCAAGCGAATTCCGAACAAGCTTCAACCGCTTTGTACAGGCGAGCGTCTTCACCTTCGTTTTTACAAGGCCACATCCAGTTAGCACTTAGCGATACGCTTGCCAAACCTTCTGTAAGCGGAGCGAATACGATATTTGTAAGTGCTTCGGCAGTAGCGATAACAGAACCGGCTGCCGGATCGATCATAGCAACCTGTGGCGCATGTCCGATTGATGTAGCGATACCCGCGTTGCCACGGTAATCTAACGCAACCACACCGCAGTCGCTTAGCGGAAGCTGAATTTCACCCTGACACTGCTGACGAGCTACTTTACCTGTTACCGAACGGTCAACTTTATTTGTCAACCAATCTTTACAAGCCACCGCTTCAAGCTGAAGTACGTCCTGGATATACTGGTTTAGCTGATCCTGCGCATAAACAGGCGCTTCGAACGATTCTTCTACCGTATTGTCGGTCATCACCGTGCGCGGTGCTTTTCCGAACATATCTTCCAGTTTCAAATCGATTGGACGCTCGCCGTTGCCTTGTTCGAAAACGAACTTCATATCGTCGGTTGTTTCACCCACCACATAGAACGGAGCACGTTCGCGATCGGCAATACGCTGTACGCGTTCGATATCCTGCTCTTTGATCAGCATACCCATACGTTCCTGTGACTCGTTACCGGCAATTTCTTTTGCGGAAAGAGTAGGGTCGCCCACCGGTAGTTTGTCCATGTGGATGATACCCCCTGTAGCTTCGATCAATTCAGAAAGTGCGTTCAGGTGACCACCTGCACCATGGTCATGGATAGAAACGATTGGGTTTACATCTGATTCGGCAAGAGCGCGAACCACATTGGCTGCACGTTTCTGCATTTCCGGATTGGCACGTTGTACGGCATTCAGTTCGATCGCGTTGTCGTAAACCCCTGTTTCAACAGAAGAAACGGCACCACCACCCATACCGATGCGGTAGTTGTCGCCACCCATCACTACGACTTTGTCGCCGGGAACCGGTTCGCCTTTCAACGCATCGCGCATCGTACCGTAGCCTACACCACCGGCAAGCATGATTACTTTATCGAAAGCGAATTTCTTTTTGTTTTCTTCGTGCTCGAATGTCAGCAAAGAACCGCAGATAAGTGGCTGTCCGAATTTGTTCCCGAAGTCGGAAGCACCGTTTGACGCCTTGATCAGAATCTGTTCGGGAGTCTGATATAACCACGCACGCTCTTTCATCGAAAGTTCCCATTTACGGTTCTCTTTCGTACGCGGATAAGAGGTCATGTAAACCGCAGTACCGGCAATCGGCAAAGAGGCTTTACCTCCACCCAAACGGTCGCGGATTTCACCACCGGTACCTGTAGCCGCACCATTGAAAGGCTCTACGGTAGTTGGGAAGTTATGCGTTTCCGCTTTGAGCGAAATAACGGTTTTAATATCTTTAATCTGGAAATAATCGGGTTGGTCGGGATTCGCAGGCGCGAATTGTTCAACAACAGGTCCGGCATTGAAAGCCACGTTGTCTTTATAGGCAGAAACGAGACGGTTAGGGTTTGTCTCAGAAGTTTTTCGGATTAGTTTAAACAGAGAAGACTCTTTTTCTTCGCCATCAATAACAAATACACCGTTGAAGATTTTATGGCGGCAGTGCTCAGAGTTTACTTGAGAAAAGCCGAATACTTCGCTATCAGTGAGTTTTCGTCCGATACGTTCGCTTACCTGATTTAAGTACTCAATTTCATCTTCGCTAAGCGCAAGCCCTTCTTGTTTATTATAGGCAGCGATATCTTCGATGTAAAGAATCGGTTCCGGTTGCTTGTTGATTGTGAAGATCTCTTGCGATAATCCGTTGTAGATGCGTTGCAGCATCGGGTCGTGGTCAGCATTTTCGCTATTTACCGGGAAATATTCTTCAATGCGAAGAATTCCTTTCAATCCCATGTTTTGGGTGATTTCGACAGCGTTGGTACTCCATGGCGTAATCATCTCTTTACGAGGGCCGACAAACCATCCCGCCAGCGTTTGGTCGGGAAGAGCTTCAGCATCGCTAAAAAGCCAACTTAATTTCTTAATCTCTTCGGAAGAGAACGTGTGATCGGCAGAAGCCGCAATCACCGTCTGAGCGGGAGTTTTAAAGAAAAGAATCATTTTATTTTGTACTTGTTAGTAAGGCACATTTAAAATAGCACTCCGAAAGGGAAATTACCATTTGTGCCGCAAAATTAAGCAAAACCCACGTCACACAAAAGATTCTTGCGAAACAATTTGCGCTAAAATGATCTTTATTCTTTTGGCGGGGTATCTTTTCAAGGGTAAGACGAGAGAGGAATAGTAACATGAAAAAACAGAAAAGAGTAAGGATTTGATGAAAATAGATGCGATTATATCAGAAACCGGATAGGGAAATATGTAAAAATAAAACCTACGTTTATGAAATAAACTTTTTAACACCTATCTTTGCAATATAGAGATTGTAAAAAAAATATTAAAGTAAAGAGAAAAGGAAAGAAGTGAGTGTGATGATTTATACTATCATCTGGGGTATCGTTATTGGGATATTGGTTTCAGCACCGCTGGGACCGATTGGTGTTCTTGTTATTCAACGAACGCTCAACAAAGGACGACATGCCGGATTGATGACCGGGTTAGGAGCTTCTGTATCGGATGTATTATATGCGTTGGTATCAGGATTAGGTTTGTCGTTTATTGTTGATTTTGTAAATAACAATCAATCGGCACTACAGATCGTTGGCAGCATCGTAATTTTCATCTTCGGGTTTTATTTATGGAAAAAGAACCCCCTGCAGGATTTGAATGCCGCTCAGGTTTCGAATACTTCGCATGCCACTTATTTTGCCACGGGATTTGTGCTGACATTATCCAATCCGTTGATTATCTTTTTTTACATGGCCTTGTTTGCACGAACCAACTTCCTGATGGATGCGCATACACCCTATCATTACCTTGTCGGATATCTGGCAGTAGCGGCGGGAGCACTGATTTGGTGGTTCTTTATAACATGGGCTATGAACAAGGCTCGTAATCACTTTAAAATCCGTAGCTTGTTTCTTGTAAACAAGATTATTGCGATTGTTATGATTATTATTTCAATCGTAGGATTCGTGCTGGGGATAATCGCAGAATTTGAAAAACTCAAAAAGCCAAAAGAAACAGACCTTACAGAAAATATTTATGGAACAGACAAAAAAACATTTGAAAGTTCCCTTTATTGCGGAATTAGACCGAGGATCGCTTGAAGAAGCGTGTCATCTATTGGTTGAAAAAGGATGTGTGCATAGCATGTCGGCAGTAAACTGGGGTGATAATTATTCCTATAAGCCGGTAGCATCTTTTAGTCTTGCGCATGGTAAGAACGATTTGTATGTACGCTTTTTCGTTCATGGTAATTGCCTGCGCGCTGTAAATCATACCGACCAGTCGCCGGTAGAAGAGGATAGTTGCGTAGGACTTGTACTTCGGAATCAAGATTCAGATCAGATTTTCGATTTTGCGTTTAATTGTATCGGCACCTGTCTGGCCACGCGAAAAACGGCTACCGAAAAGCACTTGCTCGACATTTCGCTTTTACGAAGCATACGTCGTTTTACCGATTTGCAGCCACGGGCTTTCTGCGAAATGGAAGGATTATTCCATTGGCAGGTAGTGGTTGCGCTCCCATTTCATTTACTTGGAATAACAAGTGAAACACTTCCATTCGTATTATCCGGAAATTTTTATAAACGAGCAGATGCTACGGCATTACCACATTATCTGAGTTGGATTCCTGTGAAAAATGCTCATCCGGACTTTGCTCATCCTGAATGTTTGGGAGAGCTGGTGCTGGAATAGCTCTGAAATGCCTGCCAACCTTCTTTATTTTTATTCCGGTGGTATACGCATCATGATAAAAAATCAGGGTGGCATTTTCTGCAGCCACTCTTTCAAGCAAACGTACGCGCTCTTCTGCTGATATTTCTGCCATTAAATCAAATGCGGAAATCGAGTCTATATGTAGATTAAGCGCCAATGGTATTACATCTCCCGCAAACACAAAGCAATCTTCGTCGGTACGGATAAAACTTACCAGCTGTCCCGGCGTATGGCCGTCGAATAAGGACACTTCAATTTCGGGGGTGATAAATGTAGTTGAGTCTATTAGCCTTAGGTGAGGGCTTTGTTGTAGAAACAGCGTATTTTCATAAAAATAGGCGTCAGCATCGAGTAATCCCGGATGAAGATGATGTTGCCATTGTGATTTCGAAATATAATAGGTGGCATTCGGGAATACAGGTGTAATATTACCCCCTTCATCTGTTTCCGTCAATCCTCCGCAATGATCAAAATGAAGGTGGGAGAGAACGATATCGGTAACATCATTTGGATGGACACCGTGCTCCCAAAGTAAATGCTTCAAGTCTTTTTGCTGGAAAAAGCCATAGGGAATCATCCTTTTATCCGGTTTGATACCGGCCCCGGTATCGAAAATCACTATTTTGTCTTTCTTTTTGTAGATAAGGCAGCGCATTGCCATCCGGCAAAGATTATTGTTATCTGCCGGATAGTGCCTGAGCCATATTGACTTAGGTAGTAAGCCGAACATGGCACCCCCGTCAGAATGAAAAAATCCTGTTTCTAATGTGCTTAACTTCGTCATTTAGTATTAAATTTGCACCAAATCTATGGATTATTTTAATTAATCGGACAACGCTTGTTATAAAAGTTGTGGCAATAATTTATTGTCACACTGAAACACTAATGAATATATCAAATGAAAAGAATTCATCTTATCTCTGTCGGAGATTCACGCCTATGCGAGTTAGCGATAGCATTGAAAGCTAAAGGGCATCAGGTTACTTGCTCCGGAGCGGATATAATGGAATCGGAGAGAGAGAAGCTTAAAAAACACGATCTGCTCCCTGCACAGGAGGGATGGTGGCCGGAAGTGCTGGATAAAGAGTATGACTATGTTATTCCCGCAAACGATTTATCGATTGATAACCCGGAATTGCAACGTGCGAAGGAACTGAATTTATTAGTGCTTTCTTTCCCGGAATATATTTTCCACCGCTTCAAAAACAAATCACGTATGCTTGTTGGCGGATCAAAAGGAAAAGATTCCATCATTGAAATGGTGTATTATGCTTTGCGTAAGAACAATCTGCTTTTCGATTATGTTTTTTCTGAAGGTATAAATAATGATCCGGCGCTTAACTGGAGTTATGATGCGCGCATGGCTATTCTGGAAGATGATACTACATTCTCTCCTTTTATCAAAAAGCAGATCAATGAGTACTATCGGCCGCATATTTTTGTACTTTCGGATATTACCCGCGAAAAAGAGGAGCAAACGGATGCCGAGTATATTCTGACGTTGAAACGGATGATCTCATCAATAGAACGCGACGGAAAGTTTATTTATAAGCAAAATGAGCCCTTACTAGCCGAACTGGCAGAATCGGTGCGGGAAGATATCACGGCAATGCCTTTTGGCGAACATACCATTAAGGAAACGGAAGAGGGAATTTTTCTAGCATCCCGTTTCGGCGATTTCAAAGTGAATCGTAAAAATCCGGTATTCCTCGAAAATCTGAATGCGGCGCGTATTGCCTGCCGTCAGTTGGGATTGCAGGATAAGGACTTCTATGAAGCAATTTCTGAATATAGTTTTCTTTAAATAAAAATCTTGATTCGATATGTTGATAGCCAATCAGAAAAAGAAAGAAAATATTGCTGAGTATCTGCTCTATATGTGGCAGGTAGAAGATACGATCCGGGCGAACAAGCTGGATATTGATCTGATTCAGCAAAATATCATTGATAAATACGATCAACCCGAAGAGGTGAAACACGAGATGCGTGAATGGTATGAAAATCTGATTGAGATGATGCGTATTGAGCAGAAACAGGAATCGGGCCATTTGCAGATCAATAAAAATGTATTGATCGATCTGACGGATCTGCATCAGCGCTTGCTCAAATCGAGCAAAGAACCTTTCTATACGGCTGCTTTTTATAAAACGCTTCCTTACATTGTAGAGCTGCGTAGTAAAATGGGGGATGAAAAAGTAGGTGAGTTGGAGACTTGTTTTCTGGCACTGTACGGAGTCTTAATGCTCCGCCTGCAGGGTAAACCTGTTTCGGAAGAGACCATGAATGCAGTTCGCCAAATCAGTACTTTGCTGGCTATTCTTGCCGAAAAGTACAATATGGAAAAGAAGGGTGAACTGGAACTAGAGTAGAGTTTATCGGAAAAAAATAAATTGTAAAGAAAGACGCTTCGAGAGGGGCGTCTTTCTTTTTTTTATCAAAACTTTCGTAAGTTTGAATTTTTAAGTGAAGACTCTGAATTAAAAATCATATGAAAAATATTCTTGTTACCGGCTCGAATGGCCAACTGGGTAATGAAATTCGCGTATTAAGCAGTAATTATCCGGATCTTAATTTTTGGTTTACCGATGTTGCAGAATTGGATATTTGTGACTTGGATGCAATTCGTGATTATGTTGCCGACAAGCCGCTTTATGCGATTATTAATTGCGCGGCTTATACAGCGGTGGATAAGGCTGAATCGGATCGGGAGTTGTGTGAAGCGATTAATGCGCAGGCTCCGGCCAATCTAGGGGTTGTGGCAACGGAAAAGGGGGCGAAGATGATTCAGGTTTCGACCGATTATGTATATAGCGGTACGGCTTGTAAACCTTATACGGAGTCGGATCCGGTGGCTCCGGTTTCTGTCTACGGAATCACAAAACTCGAAGGAGAGAAGCGGTTGCTTGCTGTTTGCGAGAATAGCGTGATTTTGAGAACATCGTGGCTTTATTCTTCTTTTGGGAATAATTTTGTAAAAACGATGATTCGCTTAGGCAATGAGCGGCCACAGTTGGGGGTGATTTTTGATCAGGTGGGGACGCCGACTTATGCGCGCGACCTTGCCGATGTTATTCTGAAGTTGATTATGGCGCCCGAATTTGTTATCGGTATCTATAATTATTCGAATGAAGGGGTATGCAGCTGGTACGATTTTGCCCGTAAAATTCATGAGTTGGCAGGAATTGTCACTTGTGAGGTGAAACCGATTGAAACAGCAGATTATCCTACGCCGGCACAACGCCCGCATTACAGCGTAATGAATAAGAAAAAGCTAAAAAACAGATTCGGAATAGCCATTCCGCATTGGGAGGAAAGTTTACGCGAATGTATGGTTCAATTAGCTTCGATACACTAAAGACAATAAATTTATTTAATAATGTATTAAAAACGGGCGGATTAAGTAAATCCGCCTTTTTTAATATCCTTCCGCTTTATGTAATTCGCTGATTTTCGATTACTTTTGCACCCTGAAAAATCTTTTTATAAATATAGAATGATCGCATCGTTTATTTTTTGAAATGATGTGTAAAGAGTATAAGCATGAGCGAATTAACAGACGAAATCAAGAAAAGAAGAACATTTGCCATCATCAGTCACCCCGATGCGGGTAAGACGACGCTGACCGAAAAACTATTGTTATTCGGTGGGGCGATCCATGTGGCCGGTGCGGTAAAATCAAATAAGATTAAAAAAACTGCCACTTCCGACTGGATGGAGATTGAGAAGCAACGTGGTATCTCGGTTGCTACCTCAGTAATGGCATTCGATTATAACGGCTATAAAATCAATATTCTCGATACTCCGGGTCACCAGGATTTCGCTGAAGATACCTACCGTACGCTGACTGCCGTTGATAGTGTTATTATCGTGGTGGATACGGCGAAAGGGGTAGAGATGCAAACCCGCAAATTGATGGAGGTTTGTCGCATGCGTAAAACTCCGGTGATCGTATTTATCAATAAGATGGACCGTGAGGGTAAAGACCCGTTCGATTTGCTGGATGAGATCGAATCTGAATTGAAAATCAATGTGCGTCCGTTAAGCTGGCCTATCAATATCGGTCAGCGCTTTAAAGGGGTGTATAATATCTTTGAAAAGAAACTCGATCTATATACACCGAATAAACAGGTGGTAACAGAGTCGGTAGAGATTAAGAATGTAAACGATCCGGCCCTGGATGAACGCGTAGGTACGAGCGACGCTGAAAAACTGCGCGCTGATCTTGAACTGATTGAAGGGGTATATCCTGAATTTGATGTGAATACATATCTGAAAGGGGAAATCGCACCGGTATTCTTCGGTTCTGCTTTGAATAATTTCGGGGTGAAAGAGTTGCTCGATTGTTTTTGTCAGATTGCACCATCGCCACGTCCGATTCAGGCCGTAGAGCGTCAGGTAGAGCCGGAAGATAGCGGCTTCACCGGATTCGTGTTTAAGATTCATGCGAATATGGACCCTAACCACCGTTCTTGTATCGCGTTCGTAAAAATCTGTTCAGGTAAATTTGAGCGTAATGTCAATTACAAGCATGTGCGCCATAACAAACTGATGCGTTTTTCGAGCCCAACGGCCTTTATGGCTCAGAAAAAGGAAACTGTGGATGAAGCCTTCCCGGGTGATATCATTGGTTTGCCGGATACCGGTAACTTTAAGATTGGCGATACGCTGACATCGGGTGAAATGTTGCATTTCAAAGGGATACCAAGTTTCTCTCCGGAAATGTTTAAATATATTGAGAATGCCGATCCGATGAAAACCAAACAATTGAACAAAGGTATTGATCAGTTAATGGATGAAGGGGTTGCTCAGGTGTTTACAAATCAGTTTAACGGCCGTAAGATTATCGGTACGGTAGGACAGCTGCAGTTTGAGGTGATTCAATATCGCTTGTTGCACGAATACGGGGCACAGTGTCGTTGGGAGCCTATCAACCTGTATAAGGCTTGTTGGATTGAAAGTGAAGATGCTGAGGCGCTCGAAAACTTTAAACGTCGTAAATCTCAGTTTATGGCTACCGATAAGGATGGTCGCGATGTGTTCCTTGCCGATTCCGGTTATGTATTGATGATGGCGCAGCAGGATTTCCCAAAAATTAAGTTCCACTTTACTTCAGAGTTCTGATTATGAAAAAAATATGTTTCTTATTTGCGATGCACGCTGAGGCGGCTCCGCTGATTGAAAAATTCGGTTTGGAAAAGGTTGATGATTTTTTCGCGCCGCTTCCGCCGGTATTGTACAAAGGCGAACATAACGGAAAGGAGATTCTTGTAGTTCTGAACGGGCAGCAGAATGGTCTTGACTTAGTTGGATGTGAGCCCGCTACATTGACAACGCAGTTGATTTTGAGTAAACTGAATCCGGATTTGTTGATCAATGCAGGTACTTGTGGTGCATTCAAAGCAAACGGGTCGGCGATCGGCGATGTTTATCTGAGCCATGAATATATCTGTTTCCATGACCGCCGTGTCGGTGATTCGGGCGGATGGTACGAAATGGGCGTAGGCTTCTATCCATGTATGGACGCGACTCAAATGGCTTCGGATTTGGGCTTTAAACTGGGGCATTGCACTACAGGCAGCTCCCTTGATATGGCTTCTGAAGACTTAGCTCTGATTCAGCGCAATAAAGGAGAATTGAAAGACATGGAGGCAGCTGCCATCGCATGGGTAGCGTCGCTATATAACACGCCGTTATTGTGCGTGAAATCGGTAACGGATCTTTGTGACGGAGGTCGTGCGACCGAAGAGGAGTTCCGCGAAAATTTATCGGAGGCTGCTCAAAAACTAAAAGAAGCATGCTTTAAAATTCTCGATTATCTTTTGATTCAGGCATAATCTATCTTTGCATAAACACTCAAAGCGTTCAATTCGGACTTAAATCCGATTGAACGCTTTTCTTTTTTTCAAAACTTCATGTTACTTCCCCTCCCTCTGAATTCGGCTCTAAAGGCTTTGATCTTGGCATTAAAGGATTCTGCCCAGCCTCTGAACTTTCAGGATTGTTGCTCATGTAATTCCCCCTTTTGCCTTTTTAAACGATGGCTTGTACCTCGGTGTTTGAGTCCGGCGGAGCTGTTTTTTGCTCCGTCAAGGGTAGTAGTGTGCGCCAAGAGGGGCGGAAGTGTGCGTCAAGAGGCACACTTCCGCCCCTCAAGAGGATAAAATGTGTGCCTCATGGGGAACACATCCGACCCGCTTGGGAAACACGCTGAAGTACAAGCGACGGATTAATTTTTGACAAGCGGGTATTAGCATAACAGTGAGCGGAGGATCAGCTTCTTTGTCAATCGGGCAACAAAAGCTTTTATTGGATCTTTAAATGCCAAAATCAAAGCTTTTAGAGAAACTTAAGTGGGGCTATTGATGTAAAATTCGTCCTTTTTTGACGAACAAGATTATATGATTAATCCCCAATATTTATCGGGCGAGCCATTTTATTCTTAATACTTTCTTTTCGCGCTAACCTGCATCTGATGCTTGTTCTGGATATTTTAATGGGTTATTTGGCTTGAAAAATCATTGTTATTATTAATTAATATTATGTATATTTTAATGATGTATTTATGAATTAAAATAAAATATACGTTATAAGTATAAATTTATAATCAAAATGCTTTTAAATATTAATATTTAATTGTAAAATTGTAATAATATTAATTACAAAGGAAAGTGTTGTGTGGATTTGTATGTAATAAATATAAAACAATGAATCCTGTTCAATAGGAGATTGTAAATTAAAAGTACGCCATCAAGCATTGTAGTGTAACTAGAATTTGCTTTGATTTAAAAACTGCATTAGAGTTTGAATAAAAGAGGGGATTGAGGCCTGTTTTTGAATGGCTTTCTTTTTCATGAAAAATTTGTCATAAAAGATAAAGCTTGCATTATGAAAAAACTCTTTATTATTTTCTTATTCTTATTACTTGCCGCAAGTTCCCTTTTTTCCCAGCAATCAGTTGCTTCGGGAATAGTAATGGATGAACAGAATGAGCCGATTATCGGTGCATCGGTAGTAGTCGTGGGTAATACTAAAGTTGGGACAATAACGGACTATGATGGGAAATACTCCCTCGAAGTGCCAAGCGGTTCTAAAAAGTTGTTGATTTCATATATCGGTATGAAATCGCAGGAAGTAGTGGTAAAAACCAACGCGAGGGTAATCTTGGCCTCGAATACCGAACAGTTGCAGGAAGTAGTGGTAACCGGAATGCAGAAAATGGATAAGCGTTTATTCACGGGTGCAACCACAAAAATCGATGCGGGAAAGGCCAAGCTCGACGGAGTGGCGGATATCTCACGCGCCTTGGAAGGAAAAGCGGCCGGAGTCTCGATACAAAATGTTTCGGGAACTTTTGGTACGGCGCCCAAGATTCGAGTACGTGGAGCTACCTCTATCTATGGTAATTCTAAGCCGCTTTGGGTTGTGGATGGTGTTGTTCTGGAAGATGCCGTAGAAATATCGAGCGATGCGTTGTCGTCGGGAGATGCCGTTACGCTGATTTCTTCTGCTATTTCAGGCTTGAATGCCGATGATATTGAAAGTTTCCAGATTTTGAAAGATGGTTCGGCTACTTCTATTTACGGAGCCCGTGCGATGGCGGGAGTAGTGGTAGTTACGACTAAGAAAGGAGCTGCCGGAAGTAGTAAAATGAACTATACGGGTGAGTTGTCCTATCGTTTGAAACCGAACTATCGTGACTTCAATATTTGTAACTCTCAGGAACAGATGGGTATTTACAAAGAGATGGAGGATAAAGGATGGTTAGAGTTCGCTTCGATAGCAAATGGATCGAGTTCGGGTATCTACGGAAATATGTATAGTCATATTAATGTATATGATCCGATAACAGGGGAGTTTGATTTGGTAAACGCACAGGGGCCCATGAATGCATTTTTGCAGGAGGCCGAATTCCGCAATACAGATTGGTTTGATTTATTATTTGAAAATACGATTACTCAAAATCATGCCATCAGTATCTCGAACGGAACAGAGAAGGCTCAGTTTTATGCCTCGATGTCTTATATGAACGATCCGGGATGGACGAAAGCGAGTTCGGTAGATCGTTACACCGTGAATGCAAACGCATCGTACAATATTTCTAAAACGGTAAAAATATCGATGCTTACTAGCGATTCGTATCGTAAGCAAAAAGCGCCCGGCACGCTGAGTCAGGAAGTGGATGTGGTAAGTGGTGAGGTACGACGCGGATTCGATATTAATCCGTACAGCTTTGCATTGAACACTTCGCGTACGATGAATGCGAAAGAGAACTCGGTTCGTAATTATGCGACATTCAATATTTTTGATGAACTCGACAATAACTACATCGACCTGAATATTTATGATTTGAAGTTTCAGGCAGATGTAAGCTGGAAAGCGTTTCGCGAGCTTGAATTACAGGCATTGGGAGCGGTACGTTATCAATCTACGCAACAGGAGCATTTTGTAAAAGATCATTCCAATCAGGCAAATGCTTTCAGAGCCGGTATTTCTCCTGAAAATTCTACTATTCGTTATTCGAATCCTTTCTTATATACCGATCCGGACGATCCGAATGGATTGCCCCAAACCGTGATGCCGGAAGGTGGTATCTATTATCTGAATAACTACAGTGTGAGTCAAAAAGACTTCCGTGCTACGGCTAATTATAACGACGCGTTTAATGACGATACCCATATCGTAAACTTTTTCGGAGGGATGGAGTTGAATGCCACCGACCGTAATGCCATTAATTTTCAGGGATGGGGTTTTCAATATGATAACGGGGGAATCCCGTCGGCAGATCCAAGCTTGTTTAAACAGCAAAAAGAGGAAAATACACCTTATTACGGCAATGGTTGGACCTATAGCCGCAGCTTGGCTTATTTTGCTTCGGGGACCTACTCTTATAAGAGCCGCTACATTATAAACGGAACGGGACGTTATGAGGGAACCAATAAGTTGGGGAAATCTCGTAAATCGCGCTGGTTGCCGACTTATAATATTTCGGGTGCGTGGAATGCTCACAATGAGGTATGGTTTCCGCAAATATTCACTTCGGTACTGACTCACTTCTCTTTAAAAGCGTCTTATTCATTGACGGCCGACCGCGGGCCGGCTTGGGTTACCAATGCGCAACCGGTTTATAAACCGTATACTCCGTGGCGTCCGTTGAATAACGTATATGAAACCGGTATCTACTTGGAGGATATCGCCAATAATGATTTGACTTATGAGAAAAAGCATGAGTACAATATGGGCGTTTCGGCCGGATTTTTCGAGAACCGTATCAACTTCGACCTGGATGTTTATAAACGAAACAACTTCGATTTGATTGGTCGCGCCTATACACAGGGTGCGGGTGGTGTAATTGCCAAATATGCGAATGTGGCATCGATGCGTTCGCATGGGGTTGAGGCTACTTTATCTACCCGTAATATTATCACACCTAATTTCAAATGGACCACCGACTTTACTTTTTCAAAAACGAAAAATAAAATCACCAAACTCGAAAATCGTTCATCAGTAATTGATTTGGTAACGGCGGGAGGGTATGCCAAAGAGGGCTATCCGGTACGTGCCATCTTCTCAATCCCATTTGTAGGGCTAAATGATGAAGGTTTGCCGGTGATTATTAATGAAGACGGCGAACAAACCTCTTCCGATATAAATTTCCAGGAGTTTGAAAAACTCGACTTCCTTAAATATGAGGGGCCTACCGACCCGACAATCACGGGGGGATTCGGGAATATGGTGAATTATAAAAGCTTCCATCTGAATGTATTCCTTACCTATTCATTCGGAAACAAAGTACGCTTGGATCCTATATTCCGCTCTTCATATTCCGATATGACGGCACATCCGAAAGAGTTTAAAAATCGGTGGACGGTACCGGGGGATGAAGAACGAACCAATATTCCGGCAATTGCGAGCCGGGCTCAACTGGTACAAAACCAATATTTGAGCTATGGCTATAATGCCTATAATTATTCAACTGCGCGTATCGCCGATGGTGGCTTTATCCGCATGAAAGAGATCTCTTTATCGTATGATTTGCCTTCGGCCTTTTTGCAGAAAATAGGCGTAAGCAATGCTCAGGTGAAGATACAGGCTACCAATTTGTTCTTGCTGTATTCAGATAGTAAACTCAACGGGCAGGATCCTGAATTCTTTAATAGTGGAGGGGTTGCGACTCCGATGCCAAAACAGTTTACGTTTACTCTGCGTTTTGGAATATAAAAAGAAAATGTATTACTCATATATAAATCAATCAAGATGAATCATAAATACATATATATAGGTGTTGTTCTGGGTGGTATGTTCGGTTGGAGCGGATGTAGTGATTTTTTGGATAAGGTGCCGGATAATCGGGCGGAATTGTCGACCGGAAACCAGATTCGGGATTTGATGAAAACATCGTATCCTGCGGGTAATATATCCATGATCTGTGAATTGAGTAGCGATAATTTCATAGACAATAATAGTCCGGACGCGAAGGGCTCCTATTTTCATCTGGCGAGCTACGATCGGGTAACCGATGAGATATATGCCTGGGATGATATCGTTTCAAGCCAACAGCAAGATTCCCCCTCTAATTTATGGGAAGAGTCTTATCATAGTATTGCCGCTTGTAATCATGCGCTCGAAGCAATTGCCAAACTTGAGCCGAATGTGGAAAAAGGAAGCTTGGATCCGCATAAAGGGGAAGCATTGGTTTTGCGGGCTTTTAACCATTTCGTTTTGGTCAATGTTTTTGCACAGACTTATCGGGATGGCACTCTAAGCCAGAATGACCCGGGAATTCCCTATGTAACCGAACCTGAACGGACGGTATCGGTGCAGTACGAGCGTCAATCGGTAGCGGAGGTATATCAGCATATTGAAGAGGATCTGCTTGCCGGTTTGCCATTGATGGATGATGGTTTGTATGAAATACCAAAATATCATTTCAATAAAAAAGCAGCTTATGCTTTTGCCGCTCGTTTCTTCTTGTTCAAACGAGATTATGACCAGGTTATAAAATATGCAACATTGGCATTGACTGAAAATCCGGCCTCGCAGATGCGCGACTGGAGTCAGGAATTTGCTACGGCAGAATCTTTTGTCTATGGTTGGATTAAATCGACTAACCCATGTAACTTTTTGTTGTTGCCAACCAGCTCGCGATTCAATCGTGTTCATAACCAGCGTTATGCGCATAATCGGGAGGCATTGTCGGGTGTGTTGGATGGAAGCGGGCCTACCTGGAGTGGGTCACATCCTTGCTACAAAGGTAGATTGTGGATTAGAGGAAGTCAGGATTATGGTGTTTTCTTTATGAATGCAGGTGAGTTGTTCGAGTATACAGATAAAGTTGCCGGAATTGGCTATCCTCATATAGTACGGGCTGAGTTTACTGCGGAAGAAACACTGCTTTGTCGTGCAGAAGCGTATGTCTTTAAAAATCAGTTGGGAAATGCTTTAGCCGATTTGCAATGTTGGGATGATTCGCGTAAGAATACACCTACTACAACGATAAAAAACTTTCCGACTCTGACAGAAGCTTTGATAAAGAGTTTCTATACTCCTCAGAAACCACTTTTTTATTTTCAGTTAAACAATACGGTGATATCACCTGAATTCCAGGTTTCAGAAGAGCAACTTCCTTATGTGCAATGTGTATTGCATTTCCGCCGGCTTGAAAATATCTTCATGGGATTGCGTTGGTTTGACCTAAAGCGATACGGTATTGAGATAACTCATAAGATAGGGAAAACGGATGTTAAAACATTAAGTCCATTGGATGGTCGTCGTGCTATCCAGTTGCCTGCAGAGGTGATCGCGGCCGGTATTACACCGAATATCCGTATGGAAAAGCCGGATAACAATCCGCCGGTATTAGCGAAATAACCAGTATTAACGCTTAAGAATAGATTGATATGAAAAGAATAATTTTATATATAATGTTGGTAGTGAGTGTATTGTTTGGAACTACCGCATGCGGAGAGGATAAATTTGGCGAAAGCATATTCGACCCGACAGTTTCGGATCTGGATCCTACGTCTTATACCTATCCGTTCGATTGTTGGCTTAGGGATAATTATTTGAAGGAATATAATATTGATTTTCGGTATAAGATGCAGCATGTTGGTACCGACATGGATTATAATCTGGTACCGGCAACCTATGAAAAAGCTGTGGATATGGCATTGTTGCTTAAGTATCTTTGGATAGATGCATATAATGAAGTAGCGGATGAAGTATTTCTTAAAATGTATAGCCCTCGTATCGTTCATTTAATCGGTTCGCCGGCATATAATCCTGTAAATGGGACGATGGTGCTTGGTTTGGCCGAAGGTGGCTTGAAGATTAGTTTGTTTCGGTGTAATGAACTTAACTCGGCTGATATAAGCATGATGAATGAATTTTACTTCAAAACAATGCATCATGAGTTCGCTCATATCCTGCACCAGAAAAAAACGTATCCGAAAGAATATAATGAAATCTCTATTTCCCATTATGAGCCGTTTAAGTGGCAAGATCGGGATGTGCGTATAGCCGCATCTTTAGGGTTTGTGTCGCCTTATGGCAGTTCTCAGACGCAAGAGGATTTTGTAGAGATAATTGCCAATTATATCGTGAAGACAGATGCCGACTGGAATCAGATTTTAGATTGGGCTTCGAAGGGTTGGGGCCCGGCGTCTGAAAGTAATGCGAGCATCGTGGAACAGCCGGATCAAGATGGTGTAGACGGGAAAGCTGTCATCTTGCAGAAACTAGCTATCTGTAGAACTTGGCTTGACGAAGCGTGGAACCTGGATTTGGATAAATTACGTGCTATTGTGCAAAAGCGGCAGGATAATATCGACATGGATGCATTGCGAGAACAACTTGACCAGTATAAATTGAATTCAGCTGAAAATTAAATAAAATCGTAGTATGAAGATCTATTATAAACTGTTACTCTCTGTTTGTGCTTGTATGATGTTTTCTTGCTCGAACGAACAGGATCTGATTTTTGATAAATCATCAGCCGAACGCCTTACAGAGGCTAAGAAAGAGAGTTTTGATTATTTCTGTTCACAACCTAATGGGTGGGCAATGGAATACTTCCCGAATAGTAGTTCGAAAGGTGTAACCTTTCTGGTGCAATTTAATAAAGACGGTTCTTGTAAGATTGGAGCAAAGAATGAATATCAGAAAACATTCGCTACAGAAACCAGCTTGTTCGAGATGATTGCAGACAATGGGCCGGTGCTTACATTCAACTCATACAATAATTTATTACATATCTACTCTTATCCTTCTTTGCCTGGGGCAGCAGCCTCTGACGGAAAAGGCTTGGAAGGAGATTATGAATTTATCGTCTTGCGTAAAGAGACAGATCATTGTTGGCTAAAGGGTAAAAAGCACGGTGCTTATATACGGATGCGTCCGTTGGCCGTTGATCAGGATTGGGCTGCTTATTATGATCAGATTGATGCGATGAACAGTCGATTGTTTTCAACCGAAAGCCGATTTCCTTTGCTGTTTCATCAGGGAGAATTGGTGACTACCGCCTATGACGGGAATTCGGGTATTTTTAATATTGTGCGACCGGGTGAAGATTATGAAGAGGGATTACCCCATCCATTTATCGTATTACCGGAAGGAATCCGCTTTTATGCTGACCGAAGAGATGTAGCTGGTGAAGTATATGTGCCAAATGCGGAGAATGTCCTTATTAGTAGTGTGGATAATCCGGAAACCGATTTTCTGACCGGACCGAAGATGAATGCTTTTTTTACGGAAAAAATAACCTATACATGGAAAATTGACACGACTGCCTTTTTGCAACCGGTGAAAGATGTATTGCAGCAGTTGCGTAATAAGTTGTTGACTCCAAGTATTTATCAGGGGAAAATGCGCTTCCAATCGATTCAGTTTGGCTCGGCTACTTTTCAAGGCAAATTGAGCAGTGCATTGACCTTACAGTTTAAAAACGGGAAATATGATTATTATTTACCACTTAAGGTGATGTTAGAAGCTGTTGGGGAGAATCAAGTGAAAATTAGTTTTCCAGATCCTTTGGATTATAGCTCCAATACAATTGGTGAGCTATTCTTGAATGCCGGAATTAATGAATTCTTATTATTGCCTCCGTTGCTGAGCGGAACGTATACCATAAGTTCAGCAAACAGTTTTGTCTTAAAAGATATGCTGTTGTCGGGCCCTGAAAATATAAAGATGATAAGATAAATGAAGTAGTTGGTTTTTTGATGTTTAAATTTAAATTCTTAGGTTATGAGAAGATCTCTATCTCTATTTGTTACCGGGATGTTAGGTATTAGCAGTATGTATGCTGTTGATCAAGTTCCGGTGAAAAAGATCTCTGAAAATGGTGTGAAAGAAATGCAGGCAGCATCTGTCGTGCCGGTAGGCTTGGATGTAGTAAAAGAGCAACGTTTCAAGTCGTCGTTGGCAAAAGTTCGTGTCAACGATGATGGGACGCAGAAACAAGCTACGGTGCCTGTTGTCCGCTCTGCTACGGCTACTTCCGTAATTGCGACAAAGGCTGTAAGTGCGGCTCTTCCGGCGGGAATTGTTGGAAACAAACAGTTTGCGGGGAAAGAGTATTTTGATAAGAAAAATCTTGTTTGGGATGGTTTTATTGAAGCCGATGCAGCTGATGAAACAAAAATCTGGATTGGAGATATGTTTTTCAAAGGCGAGTTGGAATCTCCGGTAAAATTCTACGGTATTGTTGATGCTGCTAAAAAAACGATTACGGTTCCGGCTGGTCAAATATTGGCCTATACACAGGAAAATCAACCGGTGGTTTTATATGGAATGTTATCAGACCTTTCACAGCCGGTAGGGACCGGTAAAAATTTCGTGTTTACATTTGATAATGAAGGTAAGATAACGGTTCCTTATTATATCGGTACAAATGTCGGACAGGTTAATAACGGATGGTATGATCTCTTTAATCCAGGTATGACCGTAACCGACTTGACAAAGGTACCACCTGTAGCGGTTTATTCTACTCCACAAGGAATGTTGTTTCAAGGTTGGATAACAGATTGGAACTATTTCTATAGTACTTATGCATATTCTCCTATTTTAGAGAATAATGTATTTGCAAATACATCGACTACTCCATCTGCCAAATTTGATTGGAAGCTTGATGAGGTAACTTCGAGCTCTTCAACAGGAGATGTGCTTCAAACAACCCATCCAACGACCAAAGATTTGGTATTTAACAGCACACCCAAAACATATCGGATGCCACAACTAACTGCTCAAATGAATGGAAAAGATTCTGTTTATTGTGTGGGGACTCCTTTGGAACAAGGGTATTCATATTATATTCTATCCGGGGATTCTTATTCGAAATATGAAGAACAAAACGGAGAAGTTGTACAAACGAAAATTTCTGGTTTCACAACGGCTAATCCACAAAATGACGCTGTTTATTATCGTATTGGCAACGCAGATGTTAACGGAATGACACCGTATTTATATGGTACCGGTATTTCATCTAATGGAGCACAACAAGCTGTTATTTCCCGATATGAAAAACCACTTTCGACCCTATATTTTGAGGGTGTAGACTTTTTCTTAGGAGTATTTTCCGCACCTGCCCAAACACAGTTTACCTGTTATATTGTGCGTATTGAGGAAACAGGCGATAAATTTAAACGTTTAGATACAATCGCTACTTCTGTAATTCATACCGAAGATGTGACAATGTTAGGACAAGGTAAATTAGCTACTATGTCATTTACTGATTTTACCGTAATGACAGACATGGGATTACCTGCTGCAGTATCATATCTTGAATTGGACGATCCGTTTATCGTTGAATTAACAGGTTTCCAAGTTCCAAAATGTGAATTGGCGGTTATGTCTGAAAGAAATAACAGTCCGACAAGTTTCAATCGGTCTTATTTTGTAATTAACGAAGAAGATGGCCCGAATACCTATCAATATTTAGAAGCACTTGCAATGCTTGTGAATCTTCGGAATGCCGCTTATGCATACCTGATTCCGGAAAATGAAGATCCAACAATACGTCTCGATAATCAGGGTAGCAGTATTTCGATGAAACTTTATCCATATTATTTAAGTATATGGGCTGATAATGAAGATGACATTCCGGAATGGTTGTCTTTGAGCGTGGATGAGAATGCAAACCAAACGGACGGTTCTTTATCGATTCATGTATCGGCAACTCCACTACCTGCAAATGTAGAAGGACGCAGATTTGATCTTGAAATGAAAACTTGGGGTGGTAAGGTAACAGTGCCGGTTGTACAAGGAATTGTATCCGGAATTTCAGAAGTAGCAGCAATTAGTTCAAAAGCTGTTATGGTAGGTGATCAGATTGAACTTACTTATCAGAATATGCAAAGCGTAACGGTGACAGATGTAAATGGTAAGATATATGCGTCTTATACCCTATCTCCATCGGGCAAGACTATGATTCCGGCAGAATCACTTACTGCAGGCGTTTATATGCTTCAGCTTAAAGGAGAAACAACAGAAGTTATCAGAATCGTAAAATAATACGGATCTTCTGTTCCGAAAGAAACCTTTTTTAATTAAATAGAGTAATCCCGGAACGCGAATCTTCGAAGGTTCGCTTCTGGGATACTTTCATTTAATTAGTTAATAGGTGATATTGTAAAAAAATATCAGGATGCGAGGCAATCACATCCTGATAAAAATTATTAGAATAAAACTTGTAACTGTTATTTATGGCTAGTCAGATAAGTACCCAATTTAAGCCGTTACCTCTTCTTCAACCTTTTTTTCTTCAAAATCATAACGGTAAAAAGCCATTTCGTCAATATCGAAATTCCGGATAAAGCTGGCATTTTTCTTCACTTCTGCCTGCGTATAATTCAGATATACTTCCGCAGATTTGCGGAATAGTTTCTCGTCTTTATTAGCATCATTCAAAAGTAGATAACTCATAATCAGGTAACCGGCCATTTCTACCATGCGGCGCGCCTGGAAATCGATATATTCGTTGTTTTTAGTATCCACTACGGACGCCACTGTTTTTTCGTAAAGATCAGTCAATGCAATCAAACGGGTTTTTAATGGTTCGAGTTCCGGTTTGACCGATTTTTCAGCATAAGTTCGTAATTGAGCAAGATAAGTGCCGGTGGTGACGTGGCGGATAGCCGCTACTACCTGTAATTGCGTTGTACCTTCATAAATCGAAGTAATACGCGCATCGCGGTAAATACGTTCACAAGCATAATCTTTCATAAATCCCGAACCACCATGAATCTGGATGGCATCGTAAGCGTTCTGATTAGCATATTCGCTCGATAATCCTTTTGCGAGTGGAGTAAAAGCATCAGCGAGTTTTGAGTATTTCTTCATTTCGGTGCGCTCTTCCGGATCAAGTTTCCGCTCACGCTGAATATCTTCCAGAACTTTATACATATCCACAAAACGGGCCGTTTCATAAAGAAGAGCACGTGATGCATCGAGTTTGGCTTTCATTACCGATAATATCTCTTGTACTGCCGCGAATTTAATGATTGCTTTACCAAACTGCATACGCTCCTGGGCATACGCAAGCGCTTCATTATATGCCGCCTGCGATAATCCTACAGATTGAGCTGCGATACCAAGACGGGCGCCGTTCATCAAAGCCATCACATACTTGATCAGCCCTAATTTCCGATCACCACATAATTCTGCTTTCGCATTCTTATATACAAGCTCGCAGGTAGGCGATCCTTTGATCCCCATTTTATTTTCGATACGGCGCACATTTACACCACCTTGTTTCTTATCATAGATAAACATAGATAATCCACGACCATCTTTTGTCCCCTCTTCAGAGCGGGCAAGCACAAGATGAATATCGGCGTCGCCATTCGTAATAAAACGTTTCACGCCATTCAGTAACCAGCAACCGTCCGCTTCGCTATAGGTAGCTTTCAGCATAACAGACTGCAAGTCTGATCCGGCATCCGGTTCGGTAAGGTCCATCGACATTGTTTCGCCCGCACAAATACGAGGGATAAAACGTTCACGCTGATCTTCAGAACCGAATTCGTAAAGAGTTTCGGCACAATCCTGCAATCCCCAAAGGTTTTCGAAACCGGCATCCGCACGCGATACGATATCGGCGGCCATGATGTAAGGTACAATCGGGAAATTGAGCCCGTTATAGCGACGAGGCATTGCCATCCCCATTAATCCGGCTTTACGTGTAGCATCGAGGTTGGCAACGGTACCTGAAGCATATTTTACCCGATTATTAACAACCTCTGGTCCTTCATGATCTACGCCTTCTGCATTGGGCGCGATAATATCACCACAGATTTCACCTACAATTTCCAGGACCTTATCGTAGCTGTCCATTGTATCTTCAAAATCGAGTGGCGCGTAATCATATTTATCTTTTTCTGTAAAATTACGTTCTTTAAGCTCAACGATCCGCTTCATCAAGGGATGGTTAAGATGGAATTTTAATTCCGGGGTGTCTGTATAGAAATTCGCCATGGCTTATTTAGAGTTCTTTTTATAATACTTAATCAGTTTCGGAACAACCTCTTCGACGGTCCCGGTAATCACCACATCCGCGATCGAGTTGATAGGTGCATGTGGATCATTGTTGATTGCAATAATCATGGCACTTTCCTGCATTCCGGCAATATGCTGTATCTGTCCCGAGATGCCACAGGCAATGTAGAGTTTCGGACGAACAGTTATACCGGTTTGGCCAATCTGGCGTTCATGCTCGCAAAAACCGGCATCCACAGCCGCGCGTGAAGCTCCAACCTCCGCGCTTAATGTAGCAGCAAGTTTATGCAACAAATCAAATCCTTCTTTTGAGCCTACACCATATCCTCCGGCTACAATAATAGGTGAACCTTTGATGTTGATTTTAGATTTTTCCATGTGTCGCTCAATCACTTCGATGGCAAAATCTTCATCCGAAACATATTTTTTTGCATCCAGGCGTACGACTTCGCATTTGTGGGCAATATCGAAAATCTCTTTTTTCATTACACCTTCCCGGACCGTAGCCATCTGCGGACGACATTCCGGATTTACGATCGTTGCCACGATATTACCTCCGAAAGCCGGGCGGATTTGAAGCAACAGGTTTTCATAATGCTTATTCTCTTTCTTTTCGTCATGAGTGCCAATCTCCAGAGCAGTACAGTCGGCTGTAAGGCCGCTATGCAGGGCTGATGATACGCGCGGACCCAAGTCGCGCCCGATGGAAGTTGCACCCATCAGACAGATTTGTGGTTTTACTTCTTTAAATAAATTAATCAGAATAGAAGAGTGGGGGAGAGAGGTATAAGGCGAAAGGCGAGAGTCTTCTACCAAATAAATAGTATCAGGGCCGTAGGGGAATAGTTGATCCGGTATTTTATCAAGATTGTTGCCAATCACTAATGCCTCGAGTTTACAATTCAGCTGTTTGGCCAGCGAGCGCCCTTTCGTAAGTAATTCAAGAGATACATCGCTTACGATGCCATCCTCAGTCTCGCAATATACAAATAGATTATTCATGATTATCCGATGGTATGATTAGTGATTAGTTCGACAATCAGATTTTCGAGTTCCGTATCTGATGCTCCCATTTTCTTGCTTTCCTTTGCCTGGAATACAACGTTTTCAATTTTCTTTACTTTCGTAGGAGAACCCGACAACCCGCAATCGGCGAGATCAGCTTCTACATCTTTCGTATTCCATTCAATCAGATTAAGATGTGGTCGATCGTTATACAGACTTATATAATCTTCACCACCTTGCTGTTGTTCGCTTACCGTGCGAGCGTGCTTAAAGCGCTGAAGCAGTTTTGCATTACGTGGACGGCAGTCATCAGCCGATCCATTTACGGTAATCAATACCGGGAATTTCGCTTTCACAATTTCCACTCCTTTTTCAAGGCGGCGTTTCACCGTAATATCTTTGTCCGTCACTTCGAGAATCTCTTCTGCATAAGTGATTTGCGGAATACCAAGTTTTTCTGCAACCTGAGGTCCTACCTGAGCCGTATCTCCGTCAATAGCCTGACGTCCACCCAATATGATATCGAAATCGCCCATTTTGCGGATAGCACATGCCAGCGCATAGGAAGTAGCCAATGTATCTGCTCCGGCAAAAGCACGGTCAGTTAATAATACACCTCCGTCGGCTCCGCGAAAAAGACCTTCACGAATGATATCTGCCGCGCGGGGAGGCCCCATTGTCAGCAACTGGATGGTTGATTCAGGGTTATTTTCTTTTAATTGAAGGGCTTGTTCAAGCGCATTCAAATCTTCGGGATTAAAGATCGCTGGCAGCGCAGAACGATTTACTGTTCCGTCTGCTTTCATGGCATCTTTACCCACGTTACGTGTATCTGGTACTTGCTTGGCAAGTACGATCATTCTTAAACTCATGGTAAAAGGATAATATTAATAATGTGATTTTCATAAATCTGTCGCCCAAATTAGGATAATGTTTTTAATTACACAACATTTAAACTCGTAAATATTCATTAGTATTAATCAGTTACTCTTTGCTAAACATTCGGGGCAAATGACCTGTTATATATTAAAACTGTTTTAAAAACGAATATTATGAAGTTATACACAGTAGGATTTATGGCCAAAAACAATCCGGACGATTTTGTTGCTCCGGATGATGCCTATGTTGGAGATAATATCGATCGAGCTAAAGAACAAGCTGAAGAGTTCAGACATAACCTAAAGCGTTTTTCTGACTTTAAGGACAAATATGATGTATGTGTGATGGATAAAACAGGACATTTGTTTTATCAGCAACCATTTGTAAAAGAGCAAGAAACTCCGGCCAATGAAGATAAAGGCCATAGGAGAGAAGAGTGGGATAAAGAAAAAAAATAATATCCTCAATAAATAAGAAGAAGGCTGCCGGAATCAAATCCTGTAGCCTTTTTTTGAGGCTTTATCTTTCGAAAGCTATATATTTGTAAAATTATATAGCCTCTTCATGAAATACATATTTCTATTTTTTGTTTTTATTTCATTACCGCTTACTGCAAGTAACGAAGTCCTTAAAGAGAAACTGAATCTGCTTTTAGATTCGGCAACTCTTTATCAGAATACGGCCACGGAAGTGGTATTTCTGAAAGAGGGATTATCCTTAGCAAAAGAGATGCATGATACCAGAAGCCATGCTTTCTTTTTGACGCGTCTTACCCGAAATGCTTATAATCGTTGGATTCCGGATAGTATCGGTTATTGGGGTGAAAAAGGTATAACAATAGCCAAAGAACATGAGTACTATCCCTTGATGTTTGATATCTTAAGCCTGCTATGCCTCCGCGATCTTTTTCAGGATAATTATGAAAGTGCTTCCGATCGAGCCGATCATCTCTATAAATTGGGAAAAGAATTAAATCAGCCCGCAGGTATTATTGCTTCTTATGAAGCAATGGGGATTCTGTATCGTCAAACCTCACGTCCAAAACAGGCATTGGCATCCTATAAAGACGGATTGGTATTTTTACGTCAGACACTTAGCCGTCCTTCTCAGGAATTACAGTTTATCAGTTATATAATTGAGATTCTGCTTGCTCAGGATGAATTGGAAGATGCAACGAGGTATATAGATCAATATCATCAGATTATTGACGACTATGCGAATAACCGTTATGCAGATGCCGGTACTATTTCATTAGACCGTTGCCGGTTTTTATTAGAATGTTATCGTACTGATCTGTATATACGTCAACAAGAATATACAAAAGCCAAAGCAAGCTACCAGGCATCTGTTGAATATAAAGAAATCGTTCATGATGTATATGTAAAATATTATTTCGATCTTAATACGATTGCATACCATCAGTTTATCACCAAAGAGCTCCCATTGGCATTGCGTGATATAGAAAATCTGATAGAATCAGAAAAAGCCCCCGAGATGGTGCTTCGTAAAGCTGATATCCTGTCGGATATGGGTAATTACAAAGAGTCTGTTCGGGAGTTGAAAACGGCTATTCATCTGAAAGACTCAATTAATGATTTTGAACTGAATAATCAGCTCAATAGCTTGCGCTCACGTTTGGATGTGAATAAACTTGAGTTGGAAAAGAAAGAACTGGAAGCGAAACGTAATGAATTACGCATACGTATTTATACGCTCTGTATGGTTTTTACAATTATTCTGCTCGTTATTCTGGTTGTGGCCCTGGTTCGCACATTTCGGGTAAAGAATCAATTGAAGCGTTCAGAGCATGAATTGAAAATAGCCAAAGATAAGGCAGAAGAATCCAGCCGACTTAAAACAATCTTTATTCAGAACATGAGTCATGAAATTCGCACCCCTCTTAACGCGATTGTTGGTTTTTCATCTCTTATGGCAGAAATGCCTGATCAGGCAACCCAATTTAGTTCTTTGATTGAAGAAAACTCAAATATGCTTTTGAAATTGGTGGATGATTTGTTGAATATATCTGTCATAGAAGCAAAAAATCATACCACTCTCACTCCTGAAAAATGTGATCTGAATGATTGTTGCCAGAAAGCGATAGATAGTATGAAAGGATGGCTGAAAGATGACGTAAAACTGACCTTTACACCAGAACGACAAAGTTGCATGTTGGTATCAGATCCCTTAAGATTACATCAAATATTGACAAATCTCCTTACTAATGCATCTAAATATACTCAGGATGGAGAAATTAATCTGACTTATATCATGATGTCCGATCATAAACAGGTCAAACTAATTGTTACAGATACAGGAGTAGGTATTCCGTCCGGAAAAACGGATGCCATTTTTGAACGGTTTGTGAAGTTAGATGACTTTAAACAGGGTTCGGGACTTGGCCTGTATATTTGTCGGATGATTGTAACCGCGATGGATGGGAAAATATACGTTGATACGGATTATAGAGAAGGTGCACGCTTTATCGTAGAGATTCCTATTCACCTTACTCTGAAATAAATAATCTTAAATACCCAAAAAAACAAAAATGCATATTTATATGTATATATAACGTTTAAACTTAAATTATACAGGTTTTTAAATCCTGTTGTTGTGTTTTTTTGGTATATTGCTTAAAATTTTCCGAAAACATTATCAACTTATAGACTAATTAATTAATTTTTAGCAGTTATGAGAAAATCAATTACCTCTTTCCTGATGCTGTTTGTATGTTTGCAATTTACATGGGCAGCGGACCACACAGATGCATTAACATTCAATTTCCCGGCCTATTGGGAGTATAATTCTTCTGCAGATGGATATCCTTTTGCAATTGTAAATGATGGAAATGATTTTGAAGGGGAAATTGCATTGTTTGCCAAAGATGCCAATGGCAACATCTTCGAATTGTTTACTCAGAATGTATTTATTGGAGCAAACTCTACCTTCGAACAGGAATATTACTTTACAAATGAAATAGGTCTTGAGCCCGCTACATATACATTCTTCTTTAAATATGGCAAAGGTGATGGCGAAATGAAAGAAGTATTGGGTAAAGGTACCGGTATTATCCGCGCGCCCTCTTCTGTAACCCGTATTCCGATTACAACAACAACCGATCCCGGTAAACTTACTTTATCTTCGAATCGGCTTCGTTCCGGATCACAATTATCGGTATATTCTACAGTAGAATTAAATGAAGTGAATGTTGTCAATATGGCCGGTCAGGTAGTTCGTGCTCAACGTACAAATCTGGAGAAAGAAGTAATTGTAGATGTGGATGGACTGAATGAAGGAAAATACATTGTAGTAGGAAAAACAAAAGAAGGAGTCCTTTCTGCAAAGATGTTGAAAGTGGGAGAATAAATACACTTCAGATATATACAAAAAAAGAGCTGTCCGAAAAGACAGCTCTTTTTTTTGTAATATGTTTTTATCAGCGGATAGCCGGTTTACCTAAAGGCAATACTTTTTTGCCCGCTAATGGGTTTATGATTTCTGCAGCCATCATATACCATGCAGATAAAGCGCAAATTATCAAGTCAATTGCAGCCACGGTTTTCATCCATGGAAAGAAAAAATGCTCAAGCACAAGAAATGCGAAGCCAGCAAACAGAGTAGCGAATGTAACGATCATAGCAGTATGAATGCGCAATGCAGCAATAAGCATAATACCTGTATACAACATAAAAGCTAACAGGAAGAATCCTACTTCAAAACCATTTGACGGATACACTCCGTAGTGATTACATAGCCAGATAAGAGATAGTCCGATCCAGAATGCGCCATAGGTAACGAATGCACTGTATCCGAAGTTATTGCCATTTGCTTTTTCCTGAAAACCGGCAATAAACTGAGCCAATCCTCCGAAAATGATACCCATTGCCAACACCGGACCCAATCCGATTAAACCAAGGTTGTGAAACTGTAATAATAAAGTTGTTAAGCCAAAACCGGCAAGTCCTACCACCGCAGGATTTCCTTTCTTTTCCATTTAGTAAGTTAAGTGATTGATTAAAAAATGCAGGCGCAAAGATAGA
>JAVVPN010000003.1:0-80894 GCA_036655755.1 Bacteroidales bacterium
GAACGGAAAAATACTTTTTTTTGATGGTACCATACTCCTGTGGTTAAGAATGAGTATTGATAATTGTAATGATTTTCAAGCCAGTTTTTATCTAAAAAGAGTCCATATGAAATATCCCCTTTGATTTGTAACCAACCTTTTGTACCTGGGACAGCGATAAATTCGGGTATGCCAATTCTTACTTGTGGAATAGGCCGACTGTTTCCTGACCAAACTAATCCTCCCGAACTTAATTCTTCGTTTTTGAAGACTCCTGAATATTCTTTACTCCCAATTATTAAACCTAGATGTTGGTACTTTAATTCTCCATAAAGTTGCTGTATCCAAAATTTTGAATTATTATTATAAGAAGCAATAATATCAGTACCCAAACCATAACTGAAACGGGTGTCTGCTTCTGCTTGTTTGAATATTCCACCTCGCAGATAGCCACTGTTTGGTTGAATTGAAGCTACTCCGTGATTGTTGGATGAAAAGTAATAGGGTGCGAAAGATCCTTTACCAGCTTGTAATTCGGTAGAAACTTTATAATAATAGGGTGTTTGTCCATTACTTTTTATAGATATAAATAGAAATAATATTATATATATAAAGATGGGATTGTATTTCATTCTTTAGAATAAGCTTAACAATAATGTAATTATTTTTTTGACGCCAGCAAAACTAATCTAATTTTACGAATTGATGTAATATTTATAATATTTTGTTTGTTTAATTGTAAATTGACAATATTAATATATTTTGTATCTTTAGCCAATTCTAAAAATACGTTTTTTACTATGGAATACAAGAAAGGATATGGTTATTTAATTAATTCATTAATTGTGGGAGGAGAACTAATTCTGCTCAATCTTTTATTCTGCTTGTCACTGGCATTGTTTAACGACTATTTAGATCCAGAAATTTTTGAAAGTATTCGTATCTTGCTTTTAGCTCTTAATGTTGCCTATATTCCAACTTTATTTCTTTATTACCAGAAATTCCATGAACAACGTATTATTTTCTCTCATCGATTAATACAAAATGCTTTTAAAATTACTATAGCACACTTCCTTATTTTTTCAACACTTTTAATTCTGTTGAAAATCACTGATTTGTCTCGCTTCTTTTTATTGTTTTTCTATTCAACCTATTTTGTTATTCTAACTTCTTGGTGGTTTTTTATGTGGCTCTGCCTTAAGAAATACCGTCGCTCGGGTTATAATTTTAAAAACATAATTATTATAGGTAGTGGAGAGAATGCCGACCAACTTTATGCACAATTAGTTTCAGCTGACACCTATGGATATCGAGTATTAGGATATTTTGATGATACACGTAATAAGTATTCTAAAATTAATCGATACTTAGGAAGTTTGGAGCATATAGTTATGTATACTCAAAATCATCATGTAGATGAACTTTATTGTGCACTTTCCGGAGCAAGATCTCAAGAAATCCGTTCTTTGATGAATTATTGTGAAAATCATTTGATTCGATTTTATTTTATACCTTCTATAAGTAGTTCTATTTCACGAAATATGAAATTAGAGATGCTGGGAAACACCCTTGTAATGACAAATAGGAGAGAACCTCTGAATGATTATTTCGCCCGAATCATAAAGCGCTTACTAGACCTTGCGATCTCTTCGATAATGATTTTGCTATCCCCTCTTTGGTTTCTGCCAATTGCTATTGCAGTGAAGATATCATCTCCCGGACCAGTATTGTTCAAACAGCTACGTACCGGGAAATCCGGAAAGGATTTTTGGTGCTACAAATTCCGAAGTATGCGCGTAAATGCAAACTCCGATATTCTACAGGCAACCAAAAATGACCCTCGAAAAACAAAAGTGGGCGATTTTTTACGAAAAACGAATCTCGATGAATTGCCACAGTTTTTTAATGTTTTTATGGGTGATATGTCGGTAGTTGGCCCTCGGCCGCATATGCTTAAGCATACCGAAGATTATTCACAACAGATAGATAAATACATGGTGCGTCATTATGTTAAGCCCGGCTTGACGGGGTGGGCACAGATAAACGGTTTCCGAGGTGAAACAAAAGAAGAATGGCAAATGCAAAAGCGTGTTGAATATGATATTTGGTATCTTGAAAATTGGACTTTTTGGTTAGATGTCAAAATCATTGCCCAAACCGGATATAAGATGTTTAAGCATGACCAAAATGCTTTTTAAATAAATCATTATCTTTGTCTAAGATTGGATGAAAGTAGCTATCAGTCTGCTTTTATCCAATCTTTTTTATCAATAACAATAAACTATTCAATATATGAGAACCGCCATTGTAGGTACCGGATATGTTGGCCTGGTAAGTGGAACCTGTTTTGCGGAAATGGGGTTGCAGGTGATCTGTGTAGATACGAACAAAGAAAAGATCGAACGACTTAAAAATGGGGAAATTCCGATTTTTGAGCCGGGCCTGGATGAAATGGTGGAACGTAATATAAAGACCGGTCGATTGAGCTTTACAACCAGTCTCGTAGAGATCATAGACGACGTTGATATTATCTTCAGTGCCGTTGGTACTCCTCCCGACAAAGACGGCAGTGCCGATCTGAAATATGTATTAGAGGTTGCCCATACCGTAGGGCGCTACATGAACGACTATAAACTGCTCGTGACAAAAAGTACGGTGCCTGTAGGGACAGCTGCTCTGGTGAAACAAGCTATTCAGGAAGAACTCGATAAGCGTGGCGTGTCGATTGAGTTTGATGTCGCATCGAATCCCGAATTCTTAAAAGAGGGAGCTGCGATTAAAGACTTCATGAGCCCCGACCGGGTAGTTGTCGGTGTCGAATCGGAAAAAGCAAAAACACTTCTGACCCGATTATACAAACCGTTTTTGCTGAATAACTTCCGCGTATTGTTCATGGATATCCCATCGGCCGAAATGACCAAATATGCGGCCAATGCCATGCTGGCTACCCGCATCAGTTTCATGAATGATATCGCTAACTTATGTGAGCTGGTAGGTGCCGATGTAAATCAGGTGCGTACCGGAATCGGTTCGGATACCCGTATTGGCAATAAGTTTTTATATCCCGGATGTGGATACGGTGGCTCTTGTTTCCCGAAAGATGTAAAGGCGCTAATCGCAACCGCACAGGAAAAAGGGTATGAAATGCGTGTGCTGAGAGCGGTCGAAGAGGTGAATGCCATTCAGAAAGAAGTGTTGTTCAACAAACTGATCAATCATTTTGAAGGTGACCTGAAAGGGAAAACCATCGGTCTGTGGGGGCTTTCGTTTAAGCCTGAAACCGATGATATCCGCGAAGCCACTTCACTCGTGCTTATCGATAAGATACTGAAAGCCGGAGGCGAAGTAAAAGCATACGATCCCGTAGCAATGGCTGAGGTAAAGGCCCGGATCGGCGATTCGATCACTTACGCGGCCGATCTGTATGATGCTGCATTAAATGCCGACGCGTTGTTGCTTGTTACTGAATGGAAAGAGTTTCGTTTGCCTTCATGGCGAGTTGTGAAAAAAGTCATGAGAGCCAATGTGGTAATCGACGGGCGAAATATTTATGATCCGCAGGAGATGCAAGAAAATGGGTTCGTATATTATTCGATCGGCCGATAAAAATAGATGATTATAAATGACACTTGATATAACCCAAGACCTTAACAGTTTATTAAAAAAATATTACGGCTACGATTCGTTTCGTCCATTACAGCTCGATATCATCGAGCATGTACTGGACGGAAATGACGCATTGGTGTTGATGCCTACCGGAGGTGGAAAATCCATTTGCTATCAATTACCTGCGCTTGCCCGCGAAGGCACCGTTGTCGTTATCTCTCCATTGCTGGCCCTGATGAAAGATCAGGTCGATGCGTTGCGAGCCAACGGTATCCCGGCGGCCGCGCTCAACAGCCTTCAAAGTGAGGCCGAAGCCGAGCTGATTAAAAACCAATGTATTTACGGTAAACTTAAATTGCTTTATATTTCACCCGAACGCGTGTTGGGTGAGATCGATTATTTATTGCGCCGTATGCCTGTCACGATGTTTGCCATTGATGAGGCGCATTGTATTTCGCAGTGGGGACACGATTTCCGTACCACTTACACCGAATTATCCAAGCTGAAGCAATTCTTTCCGAATGTGCCAATGATGGCGCTTACGGCGACTGCGGATAAACTTACGCGCGAGGATATTCTCCAGCAATTAAACCTGCGTAGTCCGCGTGTGTTTATCTCTTCTTTCGACCGGCCTAACTTGAGCCTTCGCGTAAAGAAAGGATTGAATAAAAAACAGAAACTATTCTCCATCGTCGAGTTTATCGAGCGACATCCGCGTCAGAGTGGTATTATTTATTGCCTAAGCCGCAATAGTACCGAAGCGCTCGCCGCCGAATTGGGTGAATATGGAATTGAAGCAGTTGCTTATCACGCCGGCATGGCACCCGAAGACCGCGAAAAGATACAGTCCGATTTTCTGAACGACCGCATTGAGGTAATGTGTGCCACCATTGCATTCGGAATGGGTATCGACAAGTCGAATGTAAGGTGGGTGATTCATTATAACATGCCTAAAAGTCTCGAATGTTATTATCAGGAGATTGGCCGTGCGGGGCGCGACGGGATGCCGGGCGACACATTGCTTTTTTACTCATTAGGCGATCTGGTGATGCTTTCTAAATTTGCCACCGAAAGCGGACAGAGTGAAATCAATCTTGAAAAATTACGTCGTATGCAGCAGTATGCCGAGGCCGATATCTGTCGCCGCCGTATTCTGCTGAGCTATTTTGGCGAAACTACCGAAACCGATTGTGGCAATTGTGACGTATGTAAAAATCCACCCGTTCGCTTCGATGGTACCGTGATTGCCCAAAAGGCACTTAGTGCGATTGTCCGAACGCAGGAACGTGTGGGTATCAATTTGCTGATTGATATTTTACGCGGGTCAAAACGTTTCGAAATTACAGAAAAGGGATTCGATCAGATAAAGACCTTTGGTGCAGGAGCCGATCTTTCTCACGCGGTTTGGAATGCCTATCTGCTGCAACTATTGCAATTGGGTTGTTTCGAAATGTTATACAAGCATGGCAATGTATTAAAGGTAACCGAACTGGGCTGGAAAGTGCTTAAAGGGGAAACCAATATTGAATTGCATGAGACAAAAGAGGAAGAGGTAAAACAAAAAACTACCCGTCGCAAAGCAACCGCATATATCGCACCCGAAGAGTCTTTGCTTTCCGAAGAAGATCGCTTGTTCGAGTCCTTGCGTATGTTGCGTAAGCGTATCGCAGTGGAGGAAGATGTGCCTGCATATATCGTATTTACCGATAAAGTTTTATCGGAGCTGGTATCGGCGCGTCCTACCAATGTGCACCAATTTTCTGCTGTCAACGGGGTAGGCGAGCATAAGGCTAAGAAATACGGTAAAGAATTTGTCGATCTGATTCGTAAGGAATTGAATGTGAAGCGGCAGAAAGGCGACTCGATGTTGCAAACCCTGATGATGTATCAAAGCGGTATGTCGGTTGACGAAATTGTTGCCGCCCGTTCGATGCAGCGTCCTACCGTATATTCTCATATCGCGCAGCTTGTGGCGGAAAATAAAATAACCAACTGGGATAATCTGATTGCAGACTATGAGTTGAAAAGTGTGCAGATGGCAGTGGCTCGCTTGGGCGGAAGCGAAGAGTTGAAGCCGATATTCGAATTGTTGAATGGGGGAGTGGAGTACGGTAAAATCCGTCTCGCACTCACCATTCTGAAAAAATAATATTCACTTATCTATTCATTCGTCAGCGTACGGAATACCTTGAAGAGTTTTTCATAATTCTGATCCGGTAACTCAATCTGAATGAGATCCCCTTTTTGCAGGACTAACGCAGGGGTTACCGGCACAGGATTTGTTTCGTCGCGTTTTATGCTTATTATTTTGCTGTCTCCGGGCAGTTCTATCTGTCCGAGCTGTCGCCCTATCAATATCGAATCGTCGTTTACTTCAAAATTAACGGTAGTCAGTTGTCCCGTCTCTGCTTGTTCGTCTTGTAGCATCAATTGATACAGTTTGTGATAAACCGGTTTGATGTTTAGGTATTGTCCGAACAAAAATGTGAGTGTCCCGGCAATAATCATCGGAAAGAATACATGATATTGTCCTGTCATCTCCAGAATCAACATCAGCCCGCTGATCGGTGCGCGAACCACCGATATGAAAAAAATCGACATCCCTATGATGGTGAAAAAGCCTGTGGTTTCGGGAGATACTATTCCAAACTGAATTAACATCAACGCATATCCTTTTCCTAAAAGACCACCCATTACAATCAGCGGAAGCAATAAGCTGCCACACAACCCAGTGGAATAACTGATTGCGGTGAACGCTATTTTGATCAGTACCATGGCAAAAAGCCACCATACATTCCCATCTTCAGATAAGGTTTGTTTAATCAGTTCGGTTTCCCCTCCCGAGGTCAGATCCAGAATCAACATTCCGGCAATATAGGTTACTCCTATAACACCAAACAACTTGATTCCGGTTGGTATTTTACAGTTCTTATACCAGTTTTTGAAATTGAAAAGGGATAGATTGAATAATTTACCACCCAATGCTCCTAATATGGCGAATCCGATCAGAATCATAAACAGCACTCCGAACGAAACTTCCGGAAAATTGGTCGGAACGGTAAGATAAATATTATCGGGCAACATGAGTTGCGCACAATATCCGGCAGTAATACAGGCCAGTAGAGCCGGCAATCCTACCCGCAGCGACACCCATCCCAGTGTGTCTTCTATCAGAAAGATGGTTGAGGCAATCGGAGCGGTAAAGGCGGCCGATAAGCCGGCGCCGGCTCCTGCAGCTGTCAGATAACGCCGCTCAGTAGGTGTGGTTTTGAAATACTTGCTTACCAGCGATGCCCCGAATGCGCCGATCTCAACTGATGGCCCTTCTCGTCCGAGCGAAAGCCCCATGCCGATGGCTCCAAGACTGCCGAAGAATTTACTGACAAACTGCAACCATGGCTTGGTGAAATTAAAGCGTCCGAAAATTACTCCGCGCGATTGTGGTATGCCACTCCCCCCGATTAATGGCACATGGCGTGTCAGCCAGTAAATCCCCATCGCAAGCAACCACATAGCGGCGAATACGAGGGCATGATATAAAAAAGTCTGATCATGCCTGAACATCAGTTCACGCACAATCAGACTTTTGTTCAGACACCAGCGGAATGCGCTGCCGAATACTCCGGCAAATAATCCTACCAGCAAGCTGAGTAAGAATAATCGGGTTTGAAATATCTTCATTTATAATTCGGTTAAACAATGATTCTTATGAAGCGCTAACGCTTTTAAGAAGTCAATAGTTCACATCCGATTACAACTTTTAAAAATGATACTCTTCTGTAATCTTATAGCCATTCAGCAGGCTTGGGATATCCATTCGTTTTTTGCCGGCAAGCTGCACCTGTTTTAAGGCGATAAAGCCATCTTTTACCGCTACTTCAAGTTTCGATTTGCCATCTGTGCGAATCGATCCCGGTGCAAGCGTGTGCGGTTCAGTGATTTTTGCCACTTCAAAAATCTTCATCCCGGTTACCGTGCCGTCGGGTGCCACCAACTCGCTCCATGCGGCCGGATAAGGCGACATGCCGCGAATCAAATTGTAAACCGAAGTCGTATCCTTATCCCAGTCGATATGACAGGTATCTTTGAAAATCTTCGGAGCGGCGCGCAATTCAGATTCATCTTTAAAAAAGCGGCTCTGATCTACAGCATCTACCTTCCCGTCAAGAATGGCATCTACCGTGCGGGTTACCAGCGTTCCACCCATTGCCATCAGGCGGTCGTGTACCGATCCTACGTTTTCATCATCGCCGATCGCTATTTTTTCCTGTAAGATGATCTTACCGGTATCGATTTCATGTGTCAGGAAGAAAGTGGTTGCTCCCGTCTCTTTATCCCCGTTGATAACAGCCCAGTTGATAGGAGCAGCTCCGCGGTATTGAGGCAGTAAGGATGCGTGCAGGTTGAATGTGCCGAATCGGGGCATGTCCCATACCACTTCGGGTAACATACGGAAAGCCACCACGATCTGCAGATCGGCCTTCCATGCGCGCAAAGCCTCTAAAAACGCTTCGTCTTTCAGTTTTTCGGGTTGCAGTAAAGGCAGGTTTTGCGATACGGCATACTCTTTCACGGCAGAAGCCTGTAGCTTATGTCCGCGCCCGGCCGGTTTATCGGGCATCGTAATCACTCCGACTACATTATATCCCCCCTCTACCAATGCTTTCAAGCTTTCTACAGCAAAGTCGGGGGTACCCATATATACAATTCTTAAATCTTTTTTTTCCATAATCCAGTTTAGTTGTCGTTAATCCTCTGAGAAATGTCGTAACACTTTCCGGTATGAGTTGAATATTTTGGCTTTCGACACGAACCCGATGTACTGGCCGTTCTCTACGACCGGCAGATTCCACGCGTTTGTATCGTCAAACAGGTTCATGACCTGTTCCATAGGCATCCCCACCTCAATTTTCCCGGGAGGGGAAATCATGAATTGTTTTACCGTTAGCCGCCCATAGAGGCGTTGCTGAAACATGATGTTACGGATGTCATTCAATAAAACAATACCGAGAAACTTATTGTTGTCATCTGTCACCGGGAAGATATTTCGTTCTGATTTTGAAATCACCTTTACGATATCGCCGAGTGTCATTTCGGGGTGGACGATTTGCAGGTCCTTTTCAATAACACTATCCATTTTAAGCAATGTCAGTACGGCTTTATCTTTATGATGCGTAATCAGTTCCCCTTTTTTGGCCAAACGACGCGTATAAATGCTATAAGGTTCGAAAATACGGATGGTTCCGTAAGAGAGGGTCGATACGATCATCAGCGGCAAGAATAAGTCGAATCCACCGGTCAGCTCGGCGCTTAGGAAGATACCCATTAGCGGAGCGTGCATTACACCCGACATGACCGCGGCCATACCCATTACGGCAAAATTCTTTTCAGGAAGGAACGGAGTATAACCGAAATGGTTGAGCGCATATGCAAACAAGAATCCGGCCATATTTCCCAAAAACAAACTTGGAGCGAACGTACCCCCTACGCCACCCCCTCCGTTGGTGGCCGCCGTGGCAAATACCTTGGTCAGCATGATCAGTGTAATAAAGGCCGAAAAGATCCAGAAGTTCTCACGCCCTTCATAAAACAAACTTCCGATGGTCATCTGTTGCGACGTGCCGTTGTAAATATCCAATATCGCATCATATCCTTCCCCATAGAGTGGGGGCAGGATAAAGATCAGCACACTCAGTACGGCCGAACCGAGGAAGAATTTTTTCCACGGGTTACCCAGTTTTTTCATCAAATCTTCCGCCCAAAACATACAACGGGTGAAATAGAGCGAAACGAATCCGCAAACGATACCCAGTAAAATTACATAGGGGATGCGCTCGGTTAAAAACGGATCTGTCTGTGTGAAGCTAAACTGAGCCATCGGGCCCGAAAATATGTAGGCGATCGACGCCGCCGTTACCGCCGAAATAAGCAGTGGCATGATTGAAAAGGCGGTCAGGTCGAGCATCAATACTTCAATGGTAAACAGAAGGCCTGCGATCGGCGCCTTAAAGATTCCGGCGATACCCGCTGTTGCCCCACATCCGAGCAGTAGCATCAGCGTACGTTGGTCCATCTTGAAAAAACGTCCCACATTCGATCCGATTGCCGCTCCGGTATATACGATCGGCGCCTCAGCCCCAACTGATCCCCCGAATCCGATGGTGATCGAACTTGCTACGATGGAGGTGTACATATTATGTGGCTTCAGCCTGCTTTTTCGTTGCGAAATAGCATACAGAATACGTGTTACCCCGTGGCTGATATCATCTTTTACAACATATCGCACATAGATGCCCGCCAGGAAAATACCGATTACCGGATAAAGCAGGTAAAGGTAGTTGGCGTTTTCCACACTGAAATGGTTGGTCAGCCATCCCTGGATACCATGAATGACAAATTTGAGCAACAACGCGGCTCCTGCTCCTAAAAGCCCGGTTACAAAACTTAAAATCAGAACAAAGTTCTTTTCGGTAATATGGCGCTCCCGCCATAAAATGATTCTTATATACCAGTCGGTAGTATTAATGCGCATATTGATTAATGTTCTAAATTCCTCTTCCTGTTAAAACGGTACGGACTGTATAAATCAAAATTTTACAATCTACCGCTAGTGAGATGTTTTCCAGGTATAAAAGATCATATTGAAGGCGTTCGATCATTCCCTCTACATTCGAGGCATATCCGTATTTCACCATTCCCCACGAGGTTATGCCGGGGCGGATTTGGTGAACCATACAATAATATGGTGCTTTCTTGCCAATTTGTTCAATATAGCAAGCGCGCTCGGGGCGTGGCCCCACCAGCGACATATCTCCTTTTAATACGTTCCAGAATTGCGGGATTTCGTCAAGCCGGTATTTTCTCAGAAAGTGACCCATCGGAGTGATGCGTGGGTCATTTTCGCTCGACAGGGCAGGTCCCCCTTTTTCTGCATCCGTATACATGGTGCGGAATTTGACAATCTTAAACGGTCGGCCGAATTTGCCGATTCTTTCCTGTCGGTAAAAAACAGGTCCTTTTGAGTCGGTCTTCACAAAGAGCGCTAAGATAAGATAAAGTGGCGAAAGCAGCAAAAGAGCAAGCAGTGAGAATAAAATATCTCCGGTGCGTTTGCAGTTAATTTGCGCTTCGCTTAATTTACCCCGGCTGATATCCAGCATCGGCGTTTCATAAAGCGACCGCATTTTTACTTTTCCCAGCAGAATATCCTGCAGGTCGGCATGCATGCGGATGGCAAACCCATACGGGTAGAGTTGGCGCACTACGCGGAAAATCTCTTCGGGTGTGCGGATATCGGGCGCAAATATAAAATGTTCGATCTGATAATCTTTTACGATACCGTCGAGATTTTCGAGTTCGCCCAATATGGGCAATTCGTTGCAATTGTATTTTTCACACCCCGTAGTAACATACCCCTTCACAATATAACCGAGTTGTTGTTTTTTTCGGTTGAAATCTTCCGTCAGGCTCAATGCGTTTTTTCCCGAACCTACGATAAGTGTGTTCAGCCCCCATTTGCCCCCGTGAATAAGCCGTGTGGCATGGCGCGTGATGAGGTAGCGCAAGGCATAAACCGGGATAAACTCAAGCAGAAACAATACGATGATCAAATGGAAATAATGGTCTGCGTTGAGGGGCATGTCATCAAGAACCACCGCGAAAAAGAAAAATAAAACGCCCGTTCCGACCGAAATCAACGTGGTTTTCAGCTCCTCAAGTCGCGACTTCAGAAAGGGTTGGTTATAATATCCCGAAAGGAAAAACAGCCCGAGCCAAAGTAAGGGGCTCAGTAATTGTCCCTCTATCACGTTCCGGTATGTCAGAAACGCTTCGGGGGTAGCAAAAGCTTTATACCCCACCACTTGATAGCGGTATAGGTTGAATAAGAACCAGCCGATCGTGGAGGCTCCCAGATCGGCGATAATGTATTTGAGTATTTGGTATTTCGATTTTATCATGTTGTATTATTCGCGGATCACTTCGATCAAGCCACCTTCACCTACTTTAATGATACCTGAAGGAGTGGGGCGCGACATATCGTCCTGGCGGTAAGTTACCACATAATCTACAGCATCTTTGATTTCATCAGAGATTTCAGAAAAATTGAGCGGTGTTTTTTCGCCGCTGATATTTGCCGAGGTGGATACGATCGCTTTCTTGAACCGTTCGCACAACCGTTTTGAAAAATCCTCTTTCGTAATGCGGATACCAATTGATTTGTCGGCTCCGATTAGGTTGGGCGCCAGGTTGCGGGCGTTCGGATAAATAATCGTAAGCGGCTTGTTGGCTACTTCAATCAAATCCCATGTGATTTCGGGAGCTTGATCTACATAAAAGTCGATTTTTACCGGATTATCTACCAATACCAGCATCGCTTTCTGGTCGATCCGTTTTTTAATATCATATACCTTCTTTACGGCTGCTTCGTTGGTTGCGTCGCATCCGATTCCCCATACGGTATCGGTAGGGTAGAGGATTACTCCTCCTTGCTGCATTACTTCGCAGGCTTTCTTGATATCGTCGTTCATCTTAATCTATAGGTTGTTAATGATTATCTTTTGTGGCGTTGTGACGGCCACGGAAAGAGATAAACAAAGTTAATCAATTATGTAATAAGTTGGATATTTTTGGGTATTATCCCTTGCTTTATATAATGAGGAGGAGCTAAATTGACGGTATCTGCGGGTGTAATTTATCCCTCTGCCGTAAGTAATAGCCCGAGACAAACTCAACGATCGCCCGCGAGCAACCTGATTGCCGTCCGCGAAGAATTTAAGTGTCGCTCCCGAGCGGCGTTCGGGTTCTCCGCGGACGGCAATCAGGTTGCTCGCGGAGGAACACTTGGTTTTTCGTGAAGTATCAATAACGGAAGAGGCAGTGATACGATATGAGAGAAGGACGAATAATGCTTCCTTATCCCAAAGCCAGCAATAGTACTTTGTGGAAAAAGGAAACACCATTCGCCCTTCGGCAAAAAATGGGTGTTCTTATTTACGTTTGAGTGAGAACAGATATTCTAATCCCCCCTCCGGCCGATTTTTGGCCGATATTTCTCCTTTATGATAAAGAATGGCGTTTTTAACGATTGCCAATCCGAGCCCGGTACCTCCCAATTTGCGTGAGCGCCCTTTGTCTGCGCGGTAAAAGCGTTCGAAAATCCGGTTCAGGTGCTTCTCTTCGAGCCCTACACCATTATCGCTGAAGCTGAAGTAACAAGCTTCACTGTCTTGGCGGTAGCAGCGGATCGATATCGCGCGCCCTTCGCCGGCATAGGCGATCGCATTGTCGAGCAAGTTGCGGAAAATCGAGTAGAGCAGCAACTGGTTTCCTTCGATCGTTGTATGTTCGGGTATCTGAATCGCTACCTGCATCTGCTTCTCTTGCAAAGAGCGTTGCGAGTCGCATACAAGTTCCTCTACCATCTGGCCCACATCAATCGATTCTTTTTCAAATTGATCGTATGCTTCGTCCATCCGGTTTAATACAGAGATGTCTTTCAGTAAGTCGGTCAGGCGGTTGGCCTGGGCAAAGCAACGTTCGATAAACTGTTTCTGCATGTTCGGATCGATTGCCGGATTGTCGATGATCGTTTCAAGATATCCTTTGATACTGCTTACCGGAGTTTTCAGCTCGTGCGCTACGTTTTGCGTCAGTTGTCGCTTCAGGCGCGTTTCCTCTTCCTGTTGCGTAATGTTGTTGATGCTGATTTCAAAACTGCGGTCCTGGAAAATGATGCATTCGATGTTGAATGTTTTTCCGTTTTTATGAATCAGAATATGCTCGCTGTGATATTCGGATGTACAGGTTGTGGGCGTATTCCGGTGCAGATTCAGAAAATAGCGCAGGCGTGCCAGCTCTTCGATTTCAAAAATCCCTTCGGGCGACGACAACTCTTTGTCTGAAATCAGGTTGATATACTGAATGAACAGGGTGTTGGTAAACTCGGCGCGCATATCGCACGAGAATACGGCCAACCCCTCTTTCGAGATTTGCAGGTGCTTGAGTAGTTTCTCTTTTTCAACCACCAAGTCTTGTTTGGCCTGACTCAGCTTGGTATACAGGCGGATGATATGGCCGGTGATATCGCCAATATCGTTTGCCGGTAATTTGATGTTGAGATCTTTTAATTCATCTTTTTCGGCCTTATACGAGAACTTTCGCAAAGAGGAGATCGCTTTCCCCAACCGGAAGCTGAAGAAAAATATCATCAATATAAAAGCGCAAGCCATGGTGATGAAAAACAGAATGATGCCCGGATCAACCTTCAGATACGAAAGCGTGGTGAGGTTGAAGGGCAATGCGCTGCGTACGATATAATGCATCGAGGAACGGGCCGAATAAAAGAACGGTTCGTCGAGCGTATCCGATTTGCGCAGGGCATAGCTCTTGCCGTGTTTGACTGCTCCCGATACTTCGGGGCGTGCCAAATGGTTGTCGAATGATTTGCTTTCGCTTTTCTTATTGTCGGAAAGCACGTTGCCTTGCCGGTCCATAACGGTCACACGAAGGTCGTAGTCGGTAATCATGCGGGTCAGCTCATCGAGCGTATCGAATGCGGCAGAGTCTTTCTCTAGTGCTTGCAAAATGGCATAGTTGTATCCTTGCAGCACATCGTTGAGAAGCTCTTTGCGAAAGTGCTTTTCGCGGTTGTACTGGTAAAGAAACGCAGCCATCAAAAACAGGGTGAAAATGCCGGTCCCGAAGAAAAACAAACTTTTATGAAACGGGAATCGGGGCCACTTTAGCAACTTCTTCATGGGCGATCGGTGGTTTCAAAACAATAACCGTATCCCAGGCGTGTGATGATGTTTTTACCGTAAGGACTGATTTTTTTGCGCAGACGGGTGATGTTTACGTCGATGGTGCGATCGAGCACATATACCTCGTCGGTCCAGATGCGCGACAGCATCTCTTCGCGCGAAAAAACCTGGCCCAGATTGCTTAAGAGCAATTTGAGAATTTCGAATTCTTTTTTCGTAAGCTGAATCTCCTCGCCGTTGATCACGGTTTTCTTTTTTACGGTATCCATCGAGAGGGTTTTGTAACCGATGATATGTTTGGCAGACGTTTGCTGGCTTGCCGTACGGCGTAGCAACGCTTTGATGCGGACAATCACTTCGCGGATAGAGTAGGGTTTTGAGATGTAATCGTCGGCACCTACGTTAAATCCGTGCAGCATGTCGTTTTCGGTATCCTTCGCGGTAAGAAAAACGATCGGAATTTTTTCGTAATGCGGGTTCGAACGCACTTTGCGTGCCATGTCATAGCCCGACATTTCACCCATCATCACGTCGAGCATCAACAGGTCGTATTGTGCCAGATCGAGGGTAAGGGCCTCCTCGGCCGAATAGGCGGTATCGACGTGATAACCTTCGAGCTCGATGTTGAATTTAAGGATTTCGCACAAATCCTCTTCGTCGTCAACAACCAATATTCTATGAGTAGTATTCATATGGAGCATACATTTTAAATTTCGACAACAAAATAACCGAGAGGATGTTTCGGTTTTATGAAATACAGGTTACAAATATATTACAATAGGGTATGACAACCCTGTTGATGCGCGATTTTTTATTATCTTTGCCTCATTAAAGCAATAATAGACTATAGGTTAAGAATGAAGAATATTCGCAATTTTTGTATCATCGCCCACATTGACCACGGTAAAAGTACACTTGCTGACCGATTGCTGGAATTTACCAATACGGTAGCTGGTAGAGAAATGCAGGCTCAGGTGCTCGATAATATGGATTTGGAGCGTGAGCGTGGTATCACGATTAAAAGTCATGCCATCCAGATGGAGTATGTGCTCGACGGTGAAAAATATATCCTGAATCTGATTGACACTCCGGGACACGTAGACTTTTCGTATGAAGTATCACGTTCGATCGCCGCTTGTGAAGGCGCGTTGCTGATTGTTGACGGTACGCAGGGTATTCAGGCCCAGACGATCTCGAACCTGTATATGGCGGTAGATCATAATCTGGAGATTATCCCTGTTGTAAATAAATGTGACCTCGATAGCGCTATGCCGGAAGAGGTGGAAGATCAGATCATCGAATTGCTCGGATGCGACCATTCGGAAATTATTCGTGCGAGCGGTAAAACCGGATTGGGAGTGGAAGAGATTCTTCGTGCTATCGTAGCGCGCGTACCGGCTCCGAAGGGTGATCCGGAAGCTCCGTTGCAGGCGCTGATTTTCGACTCGGTATTTAACTCGTATCGTGGTATTATCGCTTACTTTAAAATTGTAAACGGTGTGTTGCGCAGTGGCGACAAGGTGAAATTCGTAGCTACCGGCAAGGAATATGAGGCGGATGAAATCGGAGTGCTGAAACTGGATATGGACCCGCGTAAGGAATTGCGTACGGGGGATGTGGGTTACATCATTTCGGGTATCAAGACGTCGAAAGAGGTGAAAGTGGGTGATACCATTACGCATCAGGCACGTCCTTGTGAGAGCGGTATCGACGGATTTGAGGAGGTGAAACCGATGGTGTTCGCCGGAATCTATCCGATCGAGAGTGAGGATTTCGAAAACTTGCGCGCTTCTCTTGAAAAATTGCAGCTGAATGATGCGTCGCTGACTTTCCAGCCGGAATCGTCGTTGGCGTTGGGCTTTGGCTTCCGATGCGGATTCCTGGGCTTGCTTCATATGGAGATTATCCAGGAGCGTTTGGATCGTGAGTTCGATATGGACGTAATCACTACCGTACCCAATGTATCGTATAAAGTATATGATAAGAAAGGGGAGATGACAGAGGTGCATAACCCGTCGGGACTTCCTGATCCGACTTTGATTGAGAAGATTGAAGAACCGTATATCCGTGCTTCGGTAATCACAACGACCAATTACATCGGGCCGATTATGAGCTTGTGTTTGGGTAAACGTGGTGAGTTGATCAAGCAGGAATATATTTCGGGCGATCGTGTAGAGATTTTCTATGACATCCCATTGGGTGAAATCGTGATCGACTTTTACGATAAGCTGAAAAGTATTTCGAAAGGATATGCATCGTTCGATTATTATATCAGTGACTTCCGTCCGTCGAAACTGGCGAAACTGGATATCCTGTTGAACGGGGAGCCGGTGGATGCGTTGTCTACATTGACACATGTGGATAATGCGGTTACTTTGGGTCGCCGTATGTGTGAGAAACTGAAAGATTTGATTCCGCGCCAGCAGTTTGATATCGCTATTCAGGCTGCGATCGGAGCAAAAATCATCGCCCGCGAAACAATTAAGGCCGTTCGTAAAGACGTAACCGCAAAATGTTATGGTGGTGATATCAGCCGTAAGCGTAAACTCCTTGAAAAACAGAAGAAAGGAAAGAAACGAATGAAGCAGATTGGTACGGTTGAGGTACCTCAGAAAGCTTTCTTAGCAGTATTGAAGCTTGATTAACCAAATAAGGATAATTAATAAAAAATAAGAGAAAAGTTAGTTCTTTTCTCTTATTTTTTTGCACTTTCGCGCAACCGATTTCCGAGACACTTGTGCCACCTAAGTCGTATTATTACATTTAGTTCACATTTTAGATTTATTTTAGAGATGAGCGACTTGCTTTACAGTTTCCGGAGTACGCTTCGGAATTACATCAACTCGAGCTTTATTCTGGTGTTCGTGACCCTTCTCGCATTGTTTTGTGCGAATTCACAATTTTCTGATGCCTATTTTCAATTATGGCAAAAACCGGTTAGTTTTCAATTCGGAGATTTTAATCTTTTTAGTCATCACGGCGAATCGATGATGTTAATGGACGTTATCAATGATTTTCTGATGGCTATTTTCTTTTTTTCGGTAGGATTGGAAATTAAAAGGGAAATTTTGGTTGGCGAATTGTCTTCGATGAAAAAAGCACTGCTTCCTATTATCGGAGCGATTGGCGGAATGATTGTTCCGGTTCTTTTATTCTTTGTTTTTACAAATGAGGGCTTAGGGGTTCGTGGTAGTGCTATCCCGATGGCTACGGATATCGCTTTTTCGTTAGGGGTGTTATCCATGTTGGGCAAACGTGTGCCTGTGGGATTGAAAATATTCCTTGCGGCTTTGGCTGTAGCAGACGATTTGGGTGGTATATTGGTGATTGCCTTGTTTTATAGCGGTCATATCGATGTTACATATTTAATGTATGCAACGGTATTGGTTGGTATTCTGGTGTACGGGGCTCGCAAGGGTGTGCGTACGAAATTGTTTTACTGCCTGCTTGGGACAGGGGTTTGGTATCTGTTTTTAAACTCAGGTATCCATGCAACGATTGCAGGTGTGATTGTGGCGTTCTGCGTACCGGCACGTCCGGCTACGACATCGGCGCGCTATATTGAGCGAATCCGTGAGAACATCAGCAAGTTTCCTAAAACGACGGAGGCGAAAGGTGAAGTTCATATTTTGACGAATGAGCAGATCTCTTTGCTGAAGAGTGTTGAGTCGGCTTCTGATAAAGTGATTAGTCCGCTTCAGGACTTGGAAGATACGTTGGCTCCATTGATTAATTTCTATATCATTCCGATTTTTGCGTTCGCTAATGCCGGAATCAACTTTACGGGACTAAGTTTTGGAGATCTTTTCCACGGTGTAGGACTGTCTGTGTTTGTCGGCTTGGTGATTGGTAAGTTTTTGGGTATTTTCTCCTTCTCATGGATTGCCATTAAATTAGGTTGGGTGAATATGCCGACCGGTGCAAACTGGAAGATGTTTTCCGGAATTGCGATGCTGGGAGGTATCGGATTTACCGTATCCATGTTTATAGCCAATCTTTCATATTCGGGAGCAGGTGCCGAAGGGCTTGTCTTGCTGAATGATGCGAAACTGGGTATTCTTGCCGGTTCGGTATGTGCCGGAGCTTTCGGTTATTCATTGCTGAATCAGTATTTACCTAAAGAGGATGAGGTTGCCGATTTGGTCGGTGAAACCGTAATGAATTGATTATCTGTTTAAATTCGAAATATAAAAAAAGGCCATTCTGAAAAGAATAGCCTTTTTTTGTGTCTTATAGATTGTTGGTTTAATTTATTGTCTAAAATCAAAATGTCACAAAATATGTGTTTTGTATTAGTAAATAAAAGTGAGGTGATAAAAAATAGATATTTGAAACAAAATATTCTGGCAAATTGTTATATTGTAGTGGTTTAGAGAATAAAAACGCTGTTGTTCTAATCACAAATCTATGACAGAAGCTATGAGACGCAATCCAACATTTTCACCTGAAGACTGTGCGCTGCTTTTTGGGCAGGCAATGCCAAATGGCGATATTGAAACAATTCTGGAGCTTTATGAACCGGGGGCGGTGTGGTATTCACTGGTAAGTGGAAATCCTTTGCTTCGCGAGGAAAAGGAGTTTAAGAAAGAATATATGTGGCTTACGGCAAGAAATGCAACCGTTCGTTTCGATCAGATCAAAACGGTATTTAATAAAGATAATCAGGTTGCCTTCGTAGAGATTCGCGCGGTTTTTGAAGGTCGCGACCCGGATGGGAAAGAGGTGATCATACCTTATACATCCCATCAAATCACCCGAAAACAACCTGATAATACGTGGCGTATCATTTATGAAAAGCCACAAAGAGAGCGTTTACGCCAATAACATTCCTTTGGCAACATTCGCAGCCGTATTTTTGTCGGTTAAAATCTCAATGATTTTTAAGGCAAACGGAAACACGGTGCCGGGCCCGGCGCTGGTAATCACGCGATCACTTACCACGACGGGCTTGTTGCTATGAATTGCTTCTATTAACTCATTTTCGAATCCGGGATAGCAGGTTGCTTCTTTTCCTTTTAATAATCCCAATTGACCATATACGAGCGGTGCGGCACAAATTGCTGCAAGGTACTTATTGGCCTTTGCATAATCTTCAATCAAAGATGCAAGAGGTGCGAATTGCTGTAAATTTCGTGTTCCAGGCATTCCACCGGGTAAAATCAGCATGCTTCCATCTTTAAAATCGGTATCTTCAAAAAGCAAATCGGCTTCGATATTGATCTGGTGGGCACCTTTTACATTACGATGGCTTGTGATGGAAACTGAGTTTACATCAATACCTGCACGGCGGAGCATGTCAATGGTAGCGATCGCTTCGATTTCTTCAAAACCTTCCGCGAGAAATAAATACACTTTCTTCATTTGTATATAATTTACTGTTGAACATCCAAGTATATAAAAAAGAAACGGGCTGCTCAAAGTTTAAAACCCGAAACAGCCACGTGGAGTAATGTATGTAAATCAAATTGATCAGACCGGATTGATATTGTTTGTACAACATTCATTCCCACCTTTCCCCTCCTGCGTGTTGCAGAATTCGGACGGCATTGGCTTTAATTCATCTTCCACTTCTCCCGAAAGATAATTAAAAAATGGGAACATGCTATCTTTTTTGTGGTCTGCGCCAAAATCATCTTTATTTTCCTGCAAAATAGCTTTTTCGAAGGCCGCTTGTTCATCTTCGAGGTATTTTGAGTAAGAAAGAGATTGAACACTCTGGCCAAATAAATCAAGAATCGAGTGATTGATGATATTCTTTGGTTTAACAAGCAGATTATGTTCGATTAACCGTCGTTCGGCATCGAATTCTGATTTTTCAATGCTCCACGGTTTATCCCAATGATATAAGAATTTGAGTCTCCAATAACCGTCCCAAGGGATGTTTACCAATAAGTACGCTTTCATCTTGCTGATAATAGCAAGGTTGTGTGCTGTTTCTTCGGCGGTAAGGACGTTTGTTGAGCCCAGCATATCCATCAGGAATACGCTTCCCCACAATACGGATGCGGCATATTCATAGGTGTCGAGAAATTCAAGGTCGAGCAATGTGGTTATGTATTCACGGAAAGACTCCTCTTCAAGCAATAGTTTGTCGGGAATCTCTTCCGGGTAATTTCGCTCGAAGTAGTCTGTCATCGCATCAATAATGTTTTCGGCGGTTATTGACGGAATATACCAGAATGGCGCGCGGTTGATAAATTCATTTCGGATCGCCTGTAGCTTCGGATCATCACTGAATGGTTCGACAGCCACAAGATAACTTTCGAGTAATTCCTGATCCTCTTCGTCAAGTCCTGTATCGGTAGTCAGTACGTCTGTTACGATCTGATTCATCATTTCGGTATGACCATAAGCATCCAGTACATCGAGCATATGGACGAATAACAGAAAATCTTCTTCGGGAGCAATTGCCAATTCACGCATATAATAATCTACTTTGTCGGCTTCCCCTTTGAACAGATAATAATAAATCAGCTCAGGTAACAATAAAAATAATGATTCCTGATATAATTCGGGTTGATGACATTGTAATACGCGGACAAGTTCTTCAGCCTTTTTAAACTCCTTCTCTTCATAGAGGGTATCGGCTAATAGTTCGATGGTCATCATGATGTCGTAATTCTCATACAACTCTTCCGGAAGGTCTGTTGTAAATACTCCCAGTGCCACATCATATAGGTCTATTGGGTTCTGTTCCTGACAGGCCCTGACGAATTTTAAAGCATCCATAAAACAGAAGGATTTTTGGTTATTTTCTGTATAACAATAGAACTCGACATATGGTTTTTGACTTAAATGAATTTTGCAAATAAAAATTTTTAAATAGATAAATGAATTTCTATATATTATAATATTAAATTGGATAAAAATATTGAATAAAAAAATTAGATTTTTATATTCGTTAATTTGTTGAAATTAATATATTTGTCTAATACTTATAAAAACATTCATCACCGAAAGTAATATAACCTTATTATTCTTCCTGTGATCCATTTGCTTGAAAAACTACCTTTAAAGATTGCATACTGTAATACTTATATTTTTTTACCATGGCTAAAAACATTTCAAGAAGAGATTTTTTAAGGACCGGCTCATTAGCAGCAGCCGGTTTAACAATTGTTCCTAACGTTGTATTGGGTAAGAGTTTCGGGCATACAGCTCCAAGCGACCGGTTGAATATTGCCGGTATCGGAGTGGGTGGTCGCGGAGCCGGCGTTTTAAAAGAGTTTCCTGCGAATAATATCGTTGCATTATGTGATGTAGACTGGGGATACGCGGCAAATACGTTTAAAGAGTATCCGAATGCAAAACGTTTTCGTGATTTCCGGAAAATGTATGATGAAATAGGCGATTCTATCGATGCTGTAATGGTAGCGACATCCGACCATACGCACGCTGTGATTGCAGCTCGTGCCATTGAGATGGGCAAACATGTGTATTGTGAAAAACCTTTGACTCATACCGTATACGAAACACGGTTGCTTACAAAATTAGCTGATAAACATAAGGTGGCTACTCAAATGGGTAATCAGGGTGCATCTGAAGATGGTGTGCGCGGTACTTGCGAGGCGATTTGGTCGGGTATGATCGGAGAGGTGACCAAAGTAGAAGCGTTTACAGATCGTCCGATCTGGCCACAAGGTTTGCCTCGTCCTGTAAAAGTAGAACGTACGCCGAAAGATTTGGATTGGGATTTGTTCCTGGGCCCAGCTCCGAGCCGTCCGTTTAATTCAATCTATACTCCATGGAACTGGCGTGGATGGTGGGATTTTGGGACAGGTGCGTTAGGTGATATGGCATGTCATATCCTCCAACCGGTAGCAAAAGCCCTTAATCTTAAATATCCTTCTCAGGTAGAAGGTAGCTCTACCGTATTGCTCACCGATTGCGCACCCAATGCAGAGCGGGTAAGATATGTGTTCCCTGCGCGCGATAATATGGCAAAAGTGGCGATGCCGGAAGTGGAAGTGATTTGGTATGACGGCGGTCTGAAACCGGATTATCCGAAAGGCTGGCCTGCCGGTAAAACAATGAATAACTCGGGTGGTGGCGTAATATTCTATGGAACCAAAGATATTCTTGTATGTGGCTGTTATGGCAGAGATCCATGGCTCATGTCTGGAAGAGAGATTCCGGCGCCTACTTCGACCCGTGCGATTACCGAGGGCCATTATATCGACTTCCTGAATGCATGTAAAGAGTCGCCATCTAATCGCCGTGTGACCGCTTCGAATTTTGCTGAAGCAGGTATTCTGAACGAGATGGTTGTAATGGGGGTATTGGGTGTGCGTTTGCAGGATCTACATCGTACGCTCGACTGGGATGGTGAGAATATGCAGTTTACCAATATCAATGATGAGGATGTGATCCGCATCATGCGGGAAGACGGATTCAGCATTAAAGATGGTCATCCAACCTTCAATAAGACTTATACCGAGCCAATCAATGCTAAAGAATTTGCGGCCGAATTAATCAAGCATTCTTACCGTGAAGGATACGAATTGCCGGAAATGCCGGTTTAACAGCATCAGAAAATAACCTTATAATACGATATTAAAATGAAGAAATCAGTTATTTTGCTGGGGTCAGCGATGGCTATAGCATTGACTTCCGGTTGTGGAAGTAATAATAAAAAAGCATCCGAAGAGTCAGCTCCTCAACCTCAGGCAGAAGCGGAAATTGCTCCTGAAGAGGGCGAAATCGTTTTGTTTGACGGAGAATCGTTTAATGGTTGGCGAGGATATAACCGCCAGGATGTTCCTACTGCATGGACGATTGAGGATGGCTGTATTAAAATCAATGGGTCAGGGATGGGTGAAGCCGGCGCTAAAGATGGTGGCGATATAATCTTTGATCAGAAGTTTGGTAATTTCGAACTTACTTTCGATTGGAAAGTGGATAAAGGCTCTAATTCCGGTATCTTCTATCTAGCTCAGGAAGTGCCAGATAAACCTATTTATTACTCTGCTCCCGAATATCAGATTTTGGATAACCAAAATCATCCGGATGCCCGACTGGGTATAGATGGTAATCGTTGTTCTGCATCATTATATGATATGATTCCGGCTAAACCACAAAATTCAAAACCTTACGGCGAGTGGAATACGGGTAAGATTTTAGTATATAAAGGCACTGTAGTTCACTTCCAGAATGGCGAGCAGATGCTTGAATATCATCTGTGGACTCCGGAATGGCAGGAAATGCTTGATAAATGTAAATTCAGTCAGGATAAAAATCCGGTAGCTTACGATTTGCTCATAAATTGTGGCGGTGATGAAAAAGCCGGTTACATTGGATTGCAAGATCATGGAGATAATGTATGGTATCGCAATATCAAGGTAAAAAAACTAGATTAAGATTATTTTTTAACTATAAGGTTGTTTCAGTTTGATTGTCAAATTGAAACAACCTTGTTGATTTTATAGCGTTGGAGATTACTTAATGATGACAAATATTTATTCAAAAACACAGTTTTGGTCGTTGTTGTTACTTCGGCTGGCCGTCGGATGGCACTTTTTATATGAAGGGATTGTTAAGTTTATGAATCCCAAATGGACATCCTATGCTTATCTGATGGATGCAAAAGGGTTTATGGCAGGCGTATTTCATGAAATTGCCGCGAGACCTGCTTTATTGGAAGTGGCCGATGTCTTAAATATGACCGGTTTGACACTGGTCGGATTAGCTCTCATTACCGGATGTCTGGTTAATTGGGCGGCTATCGGCGGAATAATCATGTTGGTATTCTATTTCCTTTCTCATATTCCGTTTGTCGACGCGGCTTATTTACTACCCGCAGAGGGCTCTTATTTATGGGTGGACAAGAATATCATCGAGATATTTACCTTATTGGTAATTTTTTATTTTCCGACTTCACGTATTGTCGGAATCGACAGATGGGTATATCGAAATAGCAAACATAATTTACAGGAGGTAGGATGAGCAAGATGAATGGAAGAAGAGAATGGTTGAAAACCCTGGCAACAGTTCCCTTATTGGGAGCCATGGGGTATGGCGTTTATCAGAAAGCAAAGTATAACCGCATGCGCCGGAATGTAGGGGATGTATTTCACCTTGACAAGAAATCGCCTACGATGATACCTGCAGCGCCGGATGGAAGAACAATTCGGCTGGGTATAATCGGAAATGGTATCCGTGGCAAATTGCTGATGCGTTCGTGTGGTTTTGCTACCCCCGAATATGTCGATCAGATAAAAAAAGATGGTGAAGACAATCCTCAGAACAAAAGATATGAGATATTCAAGAACCAGGAAGACCTCAATGTAAAAGTGGTTGCGGTATGTGATATCTTTGATGCGTATGCCGACGAAGCCGTAAAGGCCGGCGCCAATATTTACAAAGAAGGTACAACCGGTAAGCAGGGGGATGCTCCTAAGCGCTACCGACATTATAAACAGTTGTTGGCCGATCCAGAAGTGGATGCCGTTATTATAGCAACTCCCGATCACTGGCATGGCACGATGGCGATTGATGCCGCTCTTGCCGGTAAGCATGTTTACCTTGAGAAACCAACGACCTGGACGGTTCCTGAAACTTATTTGTTGAGAGATGTGATAAATCAATCGGGCATCGTCTTTCAGCTGGGGCACCAGGGACGTCAAACGGATAGCTATATCCGGGCAAAAGAGATTGTTGATAAGGGGATTCTCGGATCTGTAAACCTGATTGAGGTATGTACAAATCGAAATGACCCGAATGGAGCCTGGGTGTATGATATTCACCCTGATGCGAATCCGGATACCATTGACTGGAATCAGTTCGTACCCGATGAAACTCGCCTGAAAGAATATATGGATTACATGACTTCGAATGGTCTGGAGCGTTATATGGGGCCCGATTCATTCGATAAATTCAGCCTCGAACGTTTCTTCCGCTGGCGTTGTTGGTGGGATTACAGTACCGGACTGAGTGGTGATTTGCTGACGCATGAATATGATGCCATAAATCAGATAATGGGGGTGGGAATTCCACATTCGGCAACTTCTTCGGGGGGTGTCTATTTCTTTAAAGATGGCCGAACAGTGCCAGATGTATTGCAGACTACCTTTGAATTCCCGGAAAAAAACCTCACGATGCTTTACAGCGCTACTCTTGCTAGTACGCGTAAACGGGGGAAGGTTTTCATGGGACATGATGCGAGCATGGAACTCGACAATACCCTTGTCGTTAAAGTGGATCGCGATTCAACACGCTACAAAGAGAAAATACAACAGGGTATTATCCAGCCGGAAGTGCCTTTCTATACTTATACGCCGGGATCGGATAATGTGGATGCGATCAGTTCGGCTACCGAATTGTATTTTGCTCAGCGCGGATTGCTCTATACTTATGTCGACGGCAAACAATATGACACCACTTTTCTGCATATAAGGGAGTGGCTCGAATGTATTCGTCAGGGATTGGCTCCGAGTTGCGGCATCCAACCCGCTTTTGAAGAGGCCATTGCCGCTCATATGGGCACACGTGCTTATCTTGAAGGATGTACAATGTATTGGGACAAAGAAAATGAGGAGATCGTGCGAGGATAGTTTTTAAATCTAATAATTTATTTACCATGCGAAACAAAGTGATCATGTTTATACTGGTGGTGGGAGCCGTATTTGGTATTCTGTCTGCCTTCAATGAAATCCCCCGTAAAGAAATAGGCTTGCAACTATATTCAATCCGTGAGGATATCGGTAAGAATCTTCAGGCTTCGATAGATTCGGTTGCGGCAGCCGGTTATACGTTTGTCGAGGCTGCGAATTATGAAAACGGCAAGTTCTATAATATGGAGCCGCAGGCTTTTCGCCGAATGCTCGACGAAAAGAAACTCCGGTTTATCTCGTCGCATATAGGTAGAGATCTGCCCGATTCATTAAATTATGCCGAAACAATGGCATGGTGGGATAAGGCGATTGCGGCACATCAAGCGGCGGGTGTTTCCTATATCGTGCAGCCCTGGATGGGGAAGGTGGGGTATAACTCACTGGAAGGATTACAGCGCTACTGCGATTATTTTAATGAAGTAGGCAACAAATGCAATAAGGCGGGTATCCGTTTCGGATACCATAATCATTCGCAGGAGTTCGTGCAGTTGGAAGGCGAAACCATTTATGATTATATGCTTACCCATACCGATCCTGAGAAAGTGTTTTTTCAGATCGATGTGTATTGGGCTACAAAGGGGGGGGCGAATCCGATTGACTACATGACCAGATATCCCGGTCGCTTTGAGTTGTGGCATGTAAAGGATGAAAAAGAGATTGGTGCCAGTGGTGAGATTGATTTTGAGGCTATCTACCAAAAAGCTTCAGAGGCCGGTATGAAATATGCTATCATTGAACAAGAAGATTTTACTACCACCGCTTTCCCCGGAATCCGTCAAAGCTGCGAATTCATACAGAAAGCTGCTTATGTGAAAAACACTTATTCTAACTAAGTCCTGAAATAATCCCATAAAAAATATTTATACTAAAAAGGCAGAAGGCCGGTTCTGAAAACCGGTCTTCTGCCTTTTTTATCTCAGTGGGATATCTCCTTATTATTACTTAAATCCGCTCTAATACTTTTCCGATAAGAGTATTGATTGAATCTTTGTAATTAATATTTGTATTATGCGCCACGCGGTTTGCGATAATAGAGCAAACCGTCATTGCCCGATGGCCAAGCATCAAAGCCAACCCTGCAAGCGCCGAACTTTCCATCTCGTAGTTGGTTACTTTACGTCCGTGGAATTCGAATGCTTCGATATTACGGTTCAGATCCGGATTTGCCAATGGTAAGCGAAGTTCACGTCCCTGCGGTCCGTAGAATCCGTTTGCCGAAATAGTAATACCCAATACCATATCATCCAAAGCGATGCGTGCTACAAGTTCTGCATCGGCATCCACTACATAAGGAGCTGCAGCTTGTTTCGGATAACCCGTATATTCTACAAATGCTTTCTCAAATTCAAGATCACAATATTTATCGCGGTCGGCATAAAAATTCAATACACCGTCGAATCCGATTGAGCTTTGCGACACCACGAATGTCCCTACCGGAACAAACGGCTGTAATCCGCCCGAAGTACCGATACGTACCATATCCAGTTTTGTAAGCTGAGGTTTTACCGTACGGGTTTCGAAATCGATGTTCGCTAATGCGTCGAGCTCGTTTACAACGATATCGATGTTGTCGGTACCGATTCCGTGAGAAATGGCAGTAATTCGTTTTCCTTTATATGTACCGGTAATCGTATGAAATTCACGGTTGGTTACATTTACTTCCTGTGTGTCGAAGTGCGATGCTACCAGGTCTACACGAGCCGGGTCGCCTACCAGAATAATCTTGTCGGCAATCTGTCCCGGTAACAGGTGCAGATGGAAAATAGTGCCGTCAGGATTAATAATTAATTCAGATGCTGGTATCTCTTTCATCGTTCTAAAAAATTATATGTTAGCAATTTGAGGATATTTACACCCCCTGAGCTGTAAATATCCTCATCATTAAGTAAAGCTTATCAACTACTCTAAACTATAACAGCATTTATTATCAAACAGTTTTAGTCTTGATTCTTATTTTGCAGTGGTCGGGCCACTTCCGGCAATCGAATCGCGCATTTCTGTATCGGCTTGGATGTTTTTCATCCGATAATAATCCATAATGCCCAGATTCCCGTTGCGGAATGCAGCTGCGATAGCTTCGGGCACTTGCGTTTCGGCCTCAATTACTTTGGCGCGCGCTTCCTGTGCTTTGGCAATCATCTCTTGTTCGCGGGCAATTGCCATCGCGCGGCGTTCCTCCGCTTTTGCCTGTGCGATATTCTTATCGGCGTTAGCCTGGTCAATCTGCAATTCAGCCCCGATGTTCTTGCCGATATCAATATCCGCGATGTCAATCGATAGGATTTCGAAAGCCGTACCCGAATCGAGTCCTTTGCGCAATACGAGTTTCGATATCGAATCCGGGTTTTCCAATACGCTCTTATGCGAGTCGGACGATCCGATTGACGACACGATACCTTCGCCTACACGTGCCAGGATTGTATCTTCACCTGCACCTCCGACCAATTGGCGGATATTTGCACGTACCGTAACACGCGCTTTTGCAATCAGCTGAATTCCATCTTTCGCCACAGCAATTACGGGCGGTGTATCAATCACTTTGGGGTTTACCGACATTTGCACTGCCTGAAATACGTCACGGCCGGCAAGGTCGATTGCTGTAGCATCTTTAAAGCTCAATACGATGTTCGCTTTCGAAGCCGATACCAACGCATGCACTACGCGTTCAATATGACCTCCCGCCAGATAGTGAGCTTCCAGCTCGTCGCGCGTAATCGTATTCAACCCCGCTTTGTGGGCTTCGATCATTGCCCGTACGATAATCTGCGGCGGTACATGGCGGATGCGCATCAGTACTAATTGTACCAATGAAATATGTACTCCCGATACTTTGGCCGAAATCCACAATAGTACCGGTACAAAATGGAAGAAGAGAAACAGGAGAATCAGTATGATTCCCAATAAAATTAAAGATTCAACCATAGAATTATTTTATTTGTGAGTTTGTTTTACAATGATTTTGGTCGCTTCTGTTTTGACCACTTCAACCGGTTTGTTTACCTCGATGAATCCTTCCTCCGATTTAGCCTCTACCGGCAGGTCATGAATCAGCACCGTACCCATCGGGTTCATGATAGAGAGTGTTACCCCTTTATCGCCCGGTAGAATTTCGGTCGAAATCTTATTCGGTGCAGTCGAATCGATCTCTTTATGAAGCGACATCCTATTCAGGATTTTACCTTTGATGAATTTGTATATTCCGAATATGAGCGCCACCAGACACAAAATAAGGGTGATATTCCCCCACAGCGGCCCCAGATGTTCATATGCGTACCATACCGAACCACCCATAAAGGCTACTCCTGCTATTCCGGTAAATCCGAATCCCGGAATCAGGAATACTTCAAGAATGATCAGTCCGATTCCGAACAGAGCCAATACCAGGATGATTATAAAATCGAGTATCATGATATTCCGGTTTAACGTCGTTGGCGTAAATAATTGATTTCAGCGTTGCGGGCTTCCACTTCGAGCTGTTCATACTGTAGTTGCAGTTGGTCGGTTTTACCCTCTAGTTGCAATATCTTTCCTTTAATTTTATTGCGCAATGCATTATTGCCGTATGCCCATTCTTTGCGTAAATCTTCGAGTTCCTGTTTGTCTGCGTTATATAGCTTCTGCATATCGACAGCCTGTTCGTATAACTTACGCGCCTTCGGATTTTCAAAATCGTCGAGATTATAATAAATGATCTTGTCATTGATTACAAAGAAAAATGCTCCTTTCTGTTTTGAAAGATCTGTTTCTGTATTATAAATCGAATAAAGCAACTTTTCATAGTTGGCGTTTTCGGGCCATGTTGCCTGAATCGATGTGATACGCGCCCGGTCGCGTAGTTCGGCAGGCGGCAGGTCGCGGTAATAAGTTTTCTCGCCGAAATTCGGAATGAACAGGTAAATGATCACTTTATCTTCCGGTTGATAACGGTCGGAGGCAAACCATCCCACCTGATTTCCTTCGTCAATAGCCATCAGATAGTCGTTGAAAGGCGAGTTGAAAGGCATCGGCAAATGTTCGGGCGTGAAATAAGATCCGTTCGATACATTATATTTGGTAATGTACAAATCATATCCCCCCAGCGATTCACCCCGATCGGACGAAAAATAAATCGTGGTTCCGTCGGTCATTACGAATGGATAATTTTCATTCGCCGCCGTATTGATATTGTCCGGAAACGGTACCGGATCGCTCCAGTTATTGCCATGAAGTTTGCTGCTTTCATACAGATCGAATCCGTTGCCGCCATTCTTCTTACCGAATACGCGGCGATCGCCTCGCTGTGACTCAAACAACAGATCGCCTTCGCCTGCTACGGCTTGTGACAATAATTTATAGTCGAGAAAACGGCCTGATTCCTGACCAAGTTTATAATATTCAAAGAATTTGTTCTTGTCTACGATGATGCTATCGATAAATACAACATCCTCAACGCGCCCGAGTGCTTTTTCACCCAATGCCGCCTGTTCTATCAGCGAATCGATGCGGGCTGTTTCCTGTGGGTCTTTTTTTACCGTGGCCTTGTATTTTTCGTAATTGGCAATCGCTTCGTCAAAGCGGTATTCGCGCTCATAAACAGCTGCCAATAGGGGATAAGCACCCGATATGCGCCGTTTTGCGGCAATTGCCAGGTATTTTTCGGCTTCGGCATAATTGCCGGTTTCATACAGCGCTTCGCCATACCATTTGTTTACATCTGCACGCGATCCGTATTGTTTGATCAATGTGCTAAAGGCTTCTGCAGCTTTTGCGTATTCTTTGTTTCGAATCAATTCACGAGCCTGGTCAAGCGTTTGACTCTGAGTCGTAAAGCAATTGCCGGCTGTCAGCAGACAACCGATGAAAAATCCGCGTATGCAATTATGATTTATTTTTAAGTACATCCTTGCTAAAGTTAAAAAACGATATAGACAAAGCTAATAAATATTTCGGTTGTAACTTCTATTGAGTTCTTCAAAATATCCGTTTACTTTTTCTAATCTTTTTTTATCCTGCTTCAGTTTCTATAATATTGGGAATATATGTTAATTTTGCGGCGAATTAACACAAGCATAATTATGAGCGGATTTTTTGGATGTGTCTCCCGGAAAGAGTGTGTAAACGATGTTTTTTATGGGACCGATTATCATTCACATTTAGGAACAAAGCGAGCCGGTATGGCGTTTTTTAACGGAACCGACTTTGTGCGGTCCATTCACAGTCTGGAAAGTGCTTATTTCCGGAACAAATTCGAGGCAGAGCTACCCCGGTTTGGCGATTCATCTGTCGGGATTGGTGTTATTAGCGATATGGAGTCGCAACCTGTAACGGTAATATCCCATTTAGGCAGGTTTTCGGTCGTAGTGGTCGGGCGCGTAGATAATCTGCGGGAAATTCAGGAGAAATTTCTAAAAGAGAAAACCCATTTTGCAGAGATGTCGGGGACGGAGATCAACCAAACCGAAATGATTGCGATGCTGATCAATGCCGGCGAAACATTTAAAGAGGGTATCGAAAATGTGTACCGCTCGGTAAAGGGGTCTTGCTCTTTTCTGATTCTTACCGAAACCGGTATCTATGCCTGCCGTGATAAATTCGGACGTACGGCTGTTATCCTCGGTAAAAATGAATACGGCTATGTAGTGGCAAGCGAAAGCTCCTCTTTTACCAACCTGGGGTATAAGATAGTGCGCGATTTAGGGCCGGGTGAAGCCTTGCATGTTACGCGCGACGGATTAGCACAGGTAGTCGCTCCGGGTTGTCGTAAGCAGGTTTGCTCTTTTCTCTGGATTTATTACGGATACCCTTCGTCCGATTACGAAGGCGTTAATGTAGAAGATGCCCGTTACCGTTGCGGCGCCGCGATTGCCCGGCAAGATGCGGTAGAAATCGATTATGTCGCCGGAATTCCGGATTCAGGGGTGGGTCATGCCATTGGTTACTCAAACGCCCGCAGCATCCCTTACAAACGACCTTTTGTTAAATACACTCCAACATGGCCTCGCAGCTTTATGCCGCAGAATCAGCACATGCGTGATCTGGTAGCAAAAATGAAGCTTATCCCCAATGAGGCATTTACTCGTAACGCACGTATCCTTTTCCTGGACGACTCTATTGTGCGTGGCACTCAATTAAAAGACAATGTGGTAAAACTACGCGAATGCGGCGTAAAAGAGGTGCATATGCGTATTGCTTGTCCGCCATTGGTTTATCCATGTAAATTCCTTAACTTTTCTTCTTCCCGTTCTACATTCGATTTGTTTACCCGTCGTGTAATTCGCGACCTAGAGGGTACATCCGATCTTACCCCTGAGCTATTGGCTCCCTATTCCGATCCCGATTCTGACAAATATCAACAGATGCTTAGTGTGATGGCACAACATCTGCAACTCGATTCGTTGAAGTTTCAGCGTCTCGACGATTTGGTTACGGCTATCGGCCTGCCTAAAGACGATTTGTGTACTCACTGCTGGGACAATTCAAGCTATACGGAATGAAAATTTAAGAATACAAAAAGAGGACATGCTTTTGCATGTCCTCTTTTTTGAAAAGAATATTTTCTTTTTTGTTTTTGCAGCGATTATTTCTTCAAAAAACAAGTTTTCAAAACGATTGAGCTTCCGTCGATTTTGCAATCTACATATTCAGGCTCTTCTGTCAAACGGATGCTTTTTACTTTCGTACCACGTTTGATTACCATTGATGATCCTTTTACTTTCAGGTCTTTGATCACTGTTACCGAATCGCCATCCATCAATTCTGCTCCATTGCTGTCGCGTGGTACTGATGATGTTTCTTCTTCACCTTCTTCTCCGGCCGTCCATTCATACCCACAATCCGGACACACATTCAATACTCCGTCGAAGTATGTGTTGTCCATCTTACACTTAGGGCAGTCTAAGATTTCACTCATAAATGCAGTAGTTTTTAATTATTCGGCTGCAAAGTTAATCAAAAAAACGGGTTTTCGGAAAATCGCTTTCAATCAGCTTCGTGTCCTTACAAAAATGCGACGCAACTCCTCTTCATCTTTCTGTGCGTCTTCCGGATGATCAACCTTATGTTGTTTCAGCCATTCGCGAAAATGTTGTTCATCTTCTTCGTGAATCTGGCGCTGAGTGAATTGTTCCGCTTCGTTATTCGCCTTCTGTTCATTCTCCTTCAGATCGTGCTTTTTCTGTGCCATATTTTTTCAGTTTAAACGTAATCTACTCTCTATTAAACAAAGCAGGTTTAAGAAAAGTTGTTCATAATCCAATAAAAACCCGTATCTTGCGGCCGATTCACAACTTTGTGATCAAATTAATACTGCGTGGTGCAGTAACTATATTACATGAAATTTACTGATTTGAACATTGAGAAGCCAATTCTAAAGGCGCTTCTTGAGAAAGGATATACGACTCCTACCCCTATTCAACAACAAGCAATTCCCGTTATTTTAGATAAAAAAGATGTTCTGGGCTGTGCTCAGACAGGAACCGGTAAAACGGCTGCTTTTTCTATTCCGATTATTCAGCATCTTTATCAGGCAGCACCTGCGGATAAAGGGCCGCGTCGCATCCAGGCGCTTATTCTGACACCTACGCGCGAGCTTGCTATTCAGATCGCCGATTGTGTGGCCGAATACAGCCGTTATACCAATTTGCGTCATTGCGTGATATTCGGGGGTGTAAAACAGGGGGCTCAGACAGAGAAACTCAAAAAAGGGGTGGATATTCTTATCGCTACTCCGGGCCGTTTGCTCGATTTGATGCAGCAAGGATATATCACCTTAGAGCACATCCGCTATTTTGTGCTTGACGAGGCCGATCACATGCTCGATATGGGATTCATCCATGATATCAAGCGGATTCTACCTAAATTGCCAAAGAAAAGACAAACATTGTTTTTCTCTGCAACCATGCCGCCGGCAATTGCGTCGCTTGCCAATTCGATTCTATTCCATCCGGTACGCGTAGAGGTTGCACCCGCATCATCAACTGTTGAAACGGTAGAGCAATACCTGTATGCTATTGAGAAAAAAGAAAAGAAAAACCTCTTGATCCATCTGTTGCAGAAACAGAATTATCCCTCGGTACTTGTTTTCTCTCGTACTAAACACGGAGCCGACAAAATTGTGAAAGATTTACGCAAGGTGGGCATCGGCAGCGAAGCGATCCATGGTAATAAATCGCAGAACGCACGTCAGCGCGCGCTTACGCTGTTTAAAGAAAATCAAATCCGGGTATTGATCGCAACCGATATTGCCGCTCGTGGTATCGATGTGAGCCAGTTGTCGCTGGTAATCAATTACGACCTGCCGAATGTACCCGAAACATATGTACACCGTATTGGCCGTACAGGGCGTGCCGGTGAAAAAGGACTTGCTTTCACTTTCTGTGATTCGGAAGAAAAACCGTTGTTGAAGGATATCGAAAAACTAATCGGTAACCGGATCATCAAACGGGCCAAAATAGATTGATCAATCTTACTTATATTATTCTTGTAACCAATGACTTTTGATTCTTTTAAACTGATTCATCCCCTTTTAAAAGCTCTTGAAAAAGGAAATTTTCTCACTCCGACGCCGATTCAGGAGATGGCAATCCCTGTGTTGATGGAGGGGAAAGACTTAATGGCATTCGCTCAGACCGGAACCGGCAAGACGGCTGCTTTTTTGTTGCCTCTGCTCCAAAAGGTTTACAAAAATAACCGCAACGGCATAAAAGCGCTGATTCTGACTCCGACGCGTGAATTGGCTCAGCAAACAGGCGAAGCGATCTATCTGTTGGGAAAATACATGGATGTGGCCCACGCTGTTATTTACGGCGGTGTGCCGCATGACGAGCAGATCGAAATGTTTCGCGGGCAAGTGGATATCGTGGTGGCTACGCCGGGTCGTTTGCTCGACCTGCTGGGGCGCAACGCACTTAAACTCGATCAGGTGAATACTTTTGTGCTGGATGAGGCCGACCGCATGCTCGACATGGGCTTTATTGAGGATGTACAACGTATCTTATCGACACTGCCTCCCAAGCGTCAGTCGATGTTGTTTTCGGCTACCATGTCACCCACGATCGCGGGGTTGGCAGATGTTATGCTGTCTGAGCCCGAACGTGTGTTTGCGGCCCCTACGGCATCTGCTTCTGAGCTGATTGAACAGAAAGTATATTATATCGAAAAGCAAAACAAACCCTCGTTGTTGATTGATTTTCTTCGGAAAGAGGAGGTAAAGACGGCAATTGTGTTTACCAAAACCCGCAAAAGTGCGGATGCTTTGCACATACGCTTGCAGGAAGCGGGTTTTAGTAGCGACCGCCTTCATTCCGATCGTTCTCAACATGCGCGCGATACGATTCTGACGGCTTTTCGTAACGGCGAGTTGCCGATTCTGGTAGCTACCGACATTGCTGCGCGCGGCATAGATGTGGCGCATCTTACGCATGTGTTTAATTACGAGTTGCCTCAAGAGGCCGAAACCTATATTCATAGGGTAGGGCGTACCGGCAGAGCAGGGAAGGAGGGTATCGCCATCACTTTGTGCGAGCCCGACGATAAGGCGATGCTGGGGGATATTCAGAAATTGATGCGCAAGTGTATTCCTGTTGTTGAAAATCATACGTATGCTACGCTGGCATTGAAACAGGCGCTCGAAGTGGCCGATCTTAAAATCGCGGGTAAAGCGGTTGCGAAAAAAGGCTATAAGGGAAGTAAGGCCAACGGCGATTATTTCCGACGTCAGAAGATGGCACAGCGAAAGGGAAAAAATAAATAATCAGTTTACTCAAAATACTGTATAAAAAAATATCCTTGATATACTTTAAAAGATATATCAAGGATATTTTTTGCTTCTTAAATAAGGCTTCTTATCCTACAATAACGCGTTCTGTTTTTTTGCTGTTGCGAATCAGATAGATTCCTGAGGGAAGCGAGATGAGCTGTCCGCGATTTGCGTTCGGCAAGCGTCTGATTAATTGTCCGGAGATGGTGTAAATCTCAATCGGACCTGCTTGGGCAGACAGAATATGAATCCCTTCGTGCGTACCGTACGCGATCTTCTGATCCTCTTTTATCGTTGATATGCCGGTTGCTGTTTGATAGTCGCTTAAGCGCACGTTATCGATATTGATACCGCCGGTAGTATTGTCGGCCTTTACGAATTTAACGCGTACAGAGCCCGGTTTATTTACTACAAAGCGGTATTCCGACATTCCGTTGGTTGTTACGTTATTTCCTCTTTTTACAGCGATATTGCTGTTTATTTCGTGCCAGTTTTTTCCCTGATCGGTAGAGTAATAAAGTCCTACAGCGAGGCTTTTAGCTGCGTCGGCTCTGTAGTTTCCTGCCCAGAAGCGAACTTCTCCTAATCCGTTTCCTTTATCGGAAAGAAGTTCGAGAGAGCCTTTCTCACCGCTCGATCCTTCTGTAAAGCGTAATCGGATTGAGGCTTTCTCCCATTTGTTATCTTCTCCCGTTTCGCCCCATGTGCCACCTTTTATTTTCCATACGCCGGTTTCTCCTGTATAGGTTCCTCCTGCGAATACAGAGCTCGAGCTAGCCGCCACATATCCTTTGGTATCGAACGTCTCGTATGTATTCCAAAGCATCGTTTCGGTATCGGTAAGCGTAGATTCCTCGAAATAATGATTGTTGATACTTTTAACCCCCGGACGGCTATTATACTCCCGTAATAACCCGCACACGGTAACTTTCTTTTTCCAATGTTCGGGATGGGTGCTTAAATCCACATCTCCGAAAGAACTTTTCGAAAGCTGCAGGGTCATACATTTGTTTACGTCGATTTCATCTTTCGAATCGGCAATCAGATACGCGTATGTTCCGTTAAAGGGGGGTGCAACCTCATAAAAATGTTTACTGTTTGAATAGCTGTCGTATTCGCCCACGATATATCCGGTAACCCAATAGGTTTTTGATGAGCCGTCGGTTTTAGAAAGTCCCTGGGTTACGCTTAAAGGTTGCTCTTCTGTACCCGTCTGAGCCTGTATTTCAGTGCTCATCGTAAAAAAGAGTACGCCCGCGCAAACAAGGTGTTTGTTTGAGTAGATTTGTTTCATAATTAAGTGATTGTGTGTTTATAAAAACAGAGGCGTCCTTTCGGGGGACGCCTCTGTAAAAATATATAATGAATTTATTTCAGATTTTCGTCGATCACGTCGATTTTCTGAGCGATCGTATTCATATCTTCTTTGATCTTTTCGATCTTGCGTTCCATCTCTTTCACCAAAGCGTTACCTCCCTTAGAAGAAGAAGAAAGGAATCCAACATTGTTTTCGTACGTTTTCAGTTCCGTCTTCATATGATCGAAGGCACGCATCAGTTTTTCGCGTTCGCGATACAGTGCGTTTTGTGACTGATTACCATCGGCAAGTTTACCTACGTTTGCCGTAAAGTTGTCAAGATGTGCTTTACGACCCTGTTTGTTAAAGCGAGCGAATAAAATATCAAGCATACCCTGGTATTCCTTGAAGATTTTATCTTTCTCCTTAAACGGTACATGCCCGATGTTTTTCCATTCGGCCATGATATCCTGCAATTCTTTGAACTGACTCTCCTGATTTTCCGACATTGCGCGTAGCTTTTCAATCAATACCTTTTTAGCTTCAAGGTTTGCTGTTTCTGCCGAACGTGAGCTTGACGAGTTTTTCTCTTTCTGTTCGAAGAAATAATCGCAAGCCGCAATAAATCGGTTCCAAAGCATATCTGAATATTTGCGGGCAACCGGTCCAACCTTTTTCCATTCTTTCTGAAGAGCGATTAGCTGATCAGTCGTGTGCTTCCAGTCGGTACTGTCTTTCAACGCTTCTGCTTTTTCACACAGAGCACGTTTCAATTCCAGATTTGAGGCCAGCTGGTCTTTCATCTGTTGAAAATATACCGATTTGGCAGCGAAGAATTCATCGCAAGCTTTACGGAAACGGTCGAACAGCAGGTTGTTTACTTTTTTAGAAGCGAATCCCACTTTCTTCCATTGCTCTTGCAGGTCAATGACTTCTTTGGTTTTGTTTTCCCATGCCTGGAATGATTTCAGGTCGGCAACGTTAAGCTCTTCTATTTTTTTGCAAAGTTCCTCTTTCTGACGCTCATTTTCAGCTTCTGTTTCTTTGATGTTTTCAAAGAATTGCTGATGACGTTTGTTAATCGAAGTGGACGCGTCTTTAAAACGGTTCCATAACTCTTCACGCATATTCGGAGCTACCGGGCCGGTCTGACGCCACTCTTCATGCAATTCCTGCAAACGGCGGAAAGCTGCAATGATATCGTTCTCTGTAGTCAGTGCTTCAGCTTCCGTACACAACGCTTCTTTGTGCTCCTGATTTTTCTTGAAATCATAGTCGCGCAATTCTTTATTGATCTTAAGCAGGTCGTAGAATGTTTCTGTGTACTTCTGGAAGTTCTTCCACAACTCATTTACATGAGTCGGCGGGATATCTGTAATCTCACGGAATCTTTTTGACAGTTCCTGAAATTCATTGTAGTATTTGTTGATATTGTCGCTGTCGTCCGCAATTTTACGGATTTCTTCGAGTACCGCTTGTTTAAGGGCCAGGTTCTCGCGGCGACGAGCTTCTTTTGCTTCGAGAGCAGCAGCTTTTTTAGCTTTAAAATCATTCAAGAGCGTCTTCAAGCCTTCTTCCAGGGAGTCTGGTTCTACGGTAAAATCTGTTTCCGCATTTCCGGCTTCCACGAACGCAGCCTTTGCTGTTTCAATTTCATGTTTGCGTAGTTTATAATAAAGCTGCTTGAGCGACTCCACTTCCTCTTTTACATCTTCCGGCGACTGTCCGATCAGAATCTGAAGGCGAGCGATTACTTCTTCGCGGTTATTATAATCTTTTTTAGGCATCTCCTGCGTTTTGGCAGGCTCCTGTGTCCGTGTTTCGTTAACCTGAGGATTTTCAGCGTTGAGCGATTCGGAAGTTGCAAGAACATCAGTCATAGCTACTTGAATTAATTGCTGTTAATTAAACTTTTAGTATTACAAAATAAGGGAAATATTCTCGGATAACAATCAAGTCGCTCTCTTTTTTGAGAGAAAGAACAGACTTTCTCGTTAAAATGCGCTAAAAACTACGTGTTCAGTATCTCAACACACCCAAAACCAAGTCCGACCTTGTCTCCTAAACCGGTATTATAAATAAGATGATGAAGTGCCGGATGCGCCTTGAAACGGAACTTATACATATATCCGATGATTTTTGTCTCTTCCTCTGTAAAGCGTTTGATGAAAATACCTTTTCTTTTTGGTGTAGATAGCAATTCAAAGCTATAATCTGGCTGATGCGGGAAATCGTGCCCGTAAAAATGACGGTATTTGTCCAGCAGAATATTCATTAATGTCTGGCTATAATTGAGATCTTCGGGCGAAATATACTCTACGCTTTTATTCTGACGTAAAGAGGATACCACAATGGGTGATAAAGAAAGATAATCGATTGATTTCGGAAAATCAACCTTATTGATCTCTTCAATGCTTTCGGTTACGAATTCGACCTGAGTTTTCCGGTCGCCTATTAAAAGTACCTGATTGGTAAGTATCTTCTTAATAAATTCTGCCGTACCCCGTTCCGGAAGGAAAGAGATCCAGAACTGAACTTTGCGGGCCAATACGTGCAGGCGATCTTCTTCTACTTTGATTTTCGGTATGTAGAAATTGGATAATGAAAAAAGTTTGTGTTTGATGTTGTTATCCGCGATGAAGCCGTTCATCTCGAGCCATTCATTGTATTCCTTTTTATTCTCGGTTAACTTTTTGTAAATACATGAAGATAGTTCAAATTGGTAACTAACTGGCAAAATATTCCCAAACGCTTCATTTCGAACGACTAAAACTATCTTAAATCTCATATACAAATAAATTTGGTGTAAAAATATAAAAAAGTCAAAATAATAAAGCCAAAAAGAGCCAATTATTTTGACAGAATTTTGCTTTTATTTGAATATGCTCTGCTTATTTTACCTAATAAGTCAAAAATAGAATGGATAAGTATATAAGTTCTATCCGACAGGCATGATTTTATTATTTTTGCAGCATGGGAAAAAAGTTTACAGAAGAGGAGCAGCTGTTCCATAAAATAGAGCGTAAAATCCGCAAAGCGATGGTGGATTACCGTTTGATAGAGGATGGTGATAAGATCTTGGTCGGATTGTCGGGTGGAAAAGATTCCTTGGCATTGATAGAACTGCTGGGACGCCGCAAAAAGATTCTAAAACCTCGCTTTGAGGTGGTTGCCGTGCACGTATCAATGACCAATATCGGCTACGTATCCGATCTTGAGTATTTACGTAAACACTGCGAGGACAACGATATTCGTTTTATCCATCATGTAGATGCTTTCGATATGAGTACCGACAAGCGTAAATCACCCTGCTTCCTTTGTTCGTGGACTCGCCGTAAAGCGATGTTTGCGCTGGCAAAAGAGCATGGTTGCAATAAAATAGCGTTAGGTCATCATCAGGATGATATATTGCAAACGTTGTTGATGAATATGACCTTTCAGGGAGCATTCGGCACAATGCCTCCTAAACTGAAAATGGATAAGTTTGAAATGACAATTATTCGCCCCATGTGTCTGGTTGCCGAAAAAGAGTTGATCGAGCTGGAGCAACTGCGCGGATATATACGTCAGAAGCAACCTTGTCCGTATGAATGCTCATCGAGTCGTCCGGAAATGAAAAACGTAGTGAAGATGCTTGAGGGGATGAACGAAAAGGCGCGTTTTAACCTATGGTCGAGTATGACCAATATTCAGACCGATTATCTTCCCCGTATCGAAAACGATTAAAACGACAAATAAAAACGAAACCCCGGCAAACCAGTTATTCCTCATATGGAAAAACCGGTTTGCCGGGGTTTTGTTTTACGTTATGAACGTATGTTTATTTTTTGCTGCGGGTAAAATATCCGAAAATAAACAATGCGATAGCCGATACAAGACCGATTGCCGCGAAGTAGAACCAGATATAATGAGCATGTACGGCTGCTTCTTTCCATGCGCTATGCGACGCATACAATGAAGGATCCGGACAGTATTCTGCCAATAACAGACCTGACAAACCAAAACCGAGAACAGATGCGATAAAGGAGTTGATATGGCTGAATCCGAGATACATCCCTTCGTCACCCTTCGGCGCCTGCATTGAGAAGTATTCCAAATAACGCGGCGATATAAATGTTTCAGCCAACGCCTGAATAGCGATACCTACTACCATCATGAACGCGATCGGATTTAGTCCGAGGATATTTCCTTCAATCATATTGCCCGAAGCCATAACCATTGCCGAAAGTGGCATTAACAACATACCTACCCCCATGGATGTAATGGCCGTGCGTTTTTTCATCAGGGTAGTAACGGCATTTACCAACAATACCACCACAAGCGGATTTACATTGGCATACCAAGCCGGTGCCGAATCAGCTCCTGCCATACGAATCACATATTTCGGCATGGTAGCATACAACTGCATATACACCATCCAGAATCCACTGGTGATCAAAGTAAGGATAATCAATTTCGCATTTGTAATAACTTTCCACAAGCCATAACCGATTTCACGGAAACTTTTACCTTGGCCGGCAGTATGAGTTGTTTTATACAGAAAGAAAACGATGAAAAGGGCAACAAGAGTAGTGGCTGCCGAAAAATAGTTCAGGTATACCAATCCTTCGCTACCCAAAGCGCGGCGAACCGGTTCTACTACGGTTTTACCCGTAAAGCTACCGATGTTTACCATCATATAGAATAAAGAAAATCCGCGTGCACGTGTTTCTGAAGTGGTTTCTTTTGCTACCGTTCCGCTGATGATCGATTTGATGAACGCACCGCCGATAATAATGATTGCCATTACCGGTACGATTGCGTAGCGCATATTGCTTTCACGCAAACCTGTAAATGTGGTTTCAAATCCATAATCTACCAGTCCTGCCGATTCGAGCAGTGTCGGTAACAATCCAAGTCCGAAATAACCGATACTTAAAAAACTGAATGCAATCAACATCGATTTGCGAAAGCCGATTTTATCGGCGAATGCTCCGGCGAACGTTGGCAGCAAATAAAGCGCCCCCGAGAAAAGTCCGGAAATTACCCCTGCTTCGAGGTCGGAGAATCCCATTACCTGCGATAGATAAAGCGTAATTACGATGAATACTGCATAATAAGCCATTCGTTCCAGCAACTCTACTGTATTGGCTGTCCAGAATGCTCTCGAAAACTTTTTAAAGATTGAAGTCATAATGTGAATGATGTGAATATAAAAAGGTTAAGGAAAAAGCTTATTGTTCGGCAAGTTCAACTACCTCCAAGTCGCGAATATTGCCGTTGTCCAGAATAAACCGCATCAGGGTACGGGTCTTGTGAAAGCCCTGCTTGCCGGCCGCACCCGGATTCAGATGCAGGCATTGCAGTTTTTTATCATACAAAACCTTCAGGATATGTGAATGGCCCGATATAAACAATTTAGGCGGGTTTCGGAAAATATGTGGAGCAATATCCGGATCATATTTCCCGGGGTACCCTCCGATATGCGTAATCCATACGTCCACTCCCTCGGCCATAAACCGTTGATGTTTCGGATAGCGAGCGCGTAATTCGTGTCCGTCGATATTGCCGAAAACAAAGCGCAGCGGTTTTCCCATCGCCTCGAATCGATCGGCAAGTTCAACGGATCCGATATCTCCGGCATGCCATATCTCGTCACAATCGCGAAAATGTTTTTCATATCGCTCGTCCCACCAGCCATGGGTGTCGGAAAGTAATCCTATTTTTAACATCTTAAAATGTATGAATTTGTACGAATTTAATACATTTGAGTTTACCTGACAAATCTAAATATTCAACGGAAGAAAGCCATGGAGACGGAACGACGTTTGTTTAAGCGCGATATTAGTTGGTTATCATTTAATTATCGCGTTTTAATGGAGGCGAAAGATGAATCATTGCCTCTATTTGAACGGATTAAATTTTTATCGATCTACTCTTCCAATCTCGAAGAGTTCTATCGGGTTCGTGTTTCAGAACATCGCAAAGAGTTGATCAACAAGGATGCAACTCCCGAACAACGTGAGTCTGCCTGGAAAACCCTCGAGGCGATCAACAAAGAGGTAAGCCGCCAACTCAAAGAGTTTGATAGTTTTTTCGAGAATGATATTCTAAAAGAGCTGGCCCGCCACCGTATCGTGTTATATGAAGGAGCGGAGGTGGAATCGGCTCATGCTGAATTTATCCGTACTTATTTCCGCGAAGAGGTTTTTCCTTATCTCGAACCGATGATCGTTATCAAAGATCAGCTCCATACCTTTATTCGTGACAATCGGCTTTATCTGGTCATACGCATGCACAAGGCTGTTTCCGATGCTGTTTGTCCGATTGAAAACGGATTCAAATGCCCTGCCCTGATATCACCCGCCGGGCCTGTTTATTTCGTAATGAAAGTACCCTACTCTAAAGTGCCTCGGTTTGTTGAGTTGCCTGCGCTAGAAAATAAGCATTACCTCATGTTTGTCGAAGATATCATTAAGGCGAATCTGGGCGTGGTCTTTCCGGGCTTCGAAATAGATGGTGCATATACCATTCGTGTGTCGCGCGATGCCGATTTTCTGATCCCTTTTGAGAAGAAGCAAACATTGGTCGAAGAGATACGGCGCAATGTACGGAAACGGAAGATAGGGGCGGCCAATCGCCTGGTTTATGACTCTAAGATGCCGGCTGATTTTCTGCGGTTTATTTGTGAAGCCTTTCATTTTACCCCCGACCGGTGTATTCCCGAAGGATGCCATCTGCATCTTGAAGACCTTATCAAGTTGCCCAATCCGGTGGGCCGCTCGCTGACCGAGCAGTTGCCCCGGCCGTTGCGCATCCGTGAATTCGATAATTCGGGTTCCGTGTTTAAAGTGATCAAGAAAAAAGATATGTTGCTGCATTTTCCGTATCAGTCGTTCGAGTATCTGGTGCGTTTCCTCAACGAAGCTGCGTTTGACCCCTCGGTCGAAGAGATAAAGCTAACCCAGTATCGGGTAGCCGAAAATTCGGTTGTAATCAATTCATTGATCAGTGCGGCGCAAAACGGGAAGCGTGTTACCGTATTCGTCGAGCTAAAGGCGCGTTTTGATGAAGAAAATAATTTTGATACGGCAGAGATGATGCGAAAGGCGGGTATTCGGATCATTTACTCTTTACCCGGCTTAAAGGTGCATGCCAAGATGATTCTGGTTTTGCGTAAAACAGATGCTCACCATCTGAATAAATGTTTCGGTTGTCTGAGTACCGGCAATTTCAATGAAAAAACAGCCAATGTTTATTCCGATCTGGTGATCCTCACCAATCGGACCGAGTTGATTACCGAGATGGATAAATTATTCGAACTGCTTGAAAAAGGGGTAGAGCCATATCCGTTCAGATACTTGCTGGTATCGCAGTTTAACATGACCGAACAGATCGAATCGAAAATCCGTCGTGAAATCGAATCGGCGCGTTCCGGATGTAAAGCACGGATGATATTAAAAATGAATGGTCTGCACGATCCCAATATGATAGAACTTTTATATCAGGCAAGCGAAGCGGGAGTAGAGATCGATCTGATCGTAAGAGGTATTTGTTGTTTGGTGCCGGGACAGAGTTACAGCAAGAATATCCGGATCACCCGCATTGTCGATTCGTTTCTCGAACATTCGCGGGTATGGTATTTCTATGCCGATGGCGAAGAAGAATTGTATATCACTTCGGCCGACTGGATGAAGCGAAATCTGAGTCGTCGTATTGAAACTGCATTTCCCGTTTGGGATAAATATGTAAAAGATGCCATTATAAACGGTTTGATGATCCAGCTTTCCGATAACGTAAAAGCTTGTTGGATAGATGAAAACCTCAATAATATTTATAAAAAGAGTGGCAATAAGAAGACTCAGACCCGCGCGCAAAGAATGATTTATGAATCACTAAAAAGTGACTGATAGATGATTTCTTTGCAGAAAAATTAATTGTTCTGGATTTCCTTACCAAACGGAGCCAAGGCAAGGGCCGCCATTTTGAAGTGCTGCAATCCAAACGGAATACCAATGATGGTGATACAGCAGATCAGCCCGAATGCGATGTGGGTAAGCGCAATCCAGATACCGCCTATCAAAATCCAGATGATGTTCATAAGGATGTAGATGCATCCTCCGGCTTCCGGTTTGGTGGTAATCGTACTACCAAACGGCCAGAGGGCCAATACCCCTAACTTGAATATCTGAAATCCGAAAGGAATGCCCACGATGGTCAGGCAAAGCAGGGCACCCGATATGAAATATTCGATGGCGATGGCCAATCCGCCCAATATAAGCCACAATACATTACCAATACAACCCATGGTTATAATATCATTAAATTGTTTATAATCCTAATCCTTTTGCCTCATTCCAGAATGCATCCATCTCCGCCAGCGTCATATCCTTCAGATTCAGTCCAGCTTCGTTCGCTCGCTTTTCAAGATAGTTGAAGCGGCGTATAAACTTCTGGTTGGTACGTTCGAGCGCATTGTCCGGATTAATTTTATACAGCCGGGCAGCGTTTATAAGGCTGAAGAACAAATCACCGAATTCCCCTTCCATTTTATCCTGATCGAGTAGGTCGATTTCATTTTTCAGTTCCGTAAACTCTTCCAATACCTTGTCCCAAACCTGTTCGCGCACTTCCCAGTCGAAACCGGCATTACGCGCTTTGTCCTGTATGCGGTGAGCTTTCACCAAAGCCGGAAGGGCAGAAGGCACCCCTTGCAATACGGTTTTATTACCCCCTTTTTCTTTTAGCTTGATCTGCTCCCAGTTTTGCTCCACTTGTCCTGCGGTTTCGGCAACAGTTTCGCCGAATACATGGGGATGGCGGAATATCAATTTGTCGCAAAGGCTGTTGCATACATCCGCAATGTCGAATGCGCCTTTCTCTTCGCCTATTTTAGAGTAGAATACGATATGCAGCAATACATCGCCCAGCTCTTTTTTCAATTCTTCATCATCGCCGGCCATAATGGCGGCACAAAGTTCGTACGTTTCTTCTATCGTATTGGCACGAAGTGATTCGTTGGTTTGCTTACGATCCCACGGGCATTTTTCACGCAGCTCGTCGAGTACGTCGAGCAATCGCCCGAATGCTTCTATCTTTTGTTCTTTTGTATGCATGTTGGCAAGTTGTTATAGCTTCGAATGAAATTCGTCAATCAAAGGTAATAAAAAATATTCCCTCCGATTGAAAATGCATATTTCAGATCGGAGGGAAAAATTAAATATTGTAGAAGATGCGTTTATTTTCTGCTTTCAAACTCCTTTAACCCGTTGGTCAGGAATTTGATATAATCAGGCACACTTTCATTGAATGAATAAGATGGGCCGATCGGCATTCCGCTTGGGTCGAGCAACACATAGAATGGCTGTGCGTTCGCTCCGAATTTTGAACGTTCAAGGTAGCTCCATTTGTCGCCTACCGTACGTAACGTACGTGTTTTGCCGTATTCTTCAATTTTGACTGGTTCGGCAAGCGGAGTTTTATCGTCAACGATCAGCGTAATAAGCACGTAATCTTTTTCGATAATGCTTTTTACTTCCGAGTTGGTCCATACAGAGGCTTCCATTTTACGGCAGTTCACACATCCGTATCCAGAGAAGTCTACCAATACAGGCTTGTTTGCTTTGCGGGCATAAGCCATCCCTTCGTCATAATCGGTAAAGGATGCATGTACCTCTTCATTGTATAAGCTGAAGTCCTGAGTTGTCAATGGTGGTGCGAAAGCACTGATTGATTTCAACGGAGCACCCCATAGTCCCGGTACCATATATACCGCAAAAGAAAGCGATATGATAGCCAGGAACAAACGTGGAATCGTGATGTAAGGAAGGTCGCTGTCATGCGAGAACTTCAGTTTGCCCAGCAAATAGAAGCCTAACATGGCAAAAATGATGATCCATAATGTCAGGAATACCTCACGGTCAAGGATACGCCATCCGTAAGCAAGGTCTGCCACCGAAAGGAATTTCAGCGCCAATGCCAGTTCAAGGAATCCAAGTACCACTTTCACCGAGTTCAACCAACCGCCCGATTTAGGCATCGACTGAAGCATCGACGGGAAGACAGCGAACAATGAGAACGGAATAGCCAATGCAAGCGCGAAACCAAGCATACCTACCGCCGGTCCGGCAGTTGCACCCATCGAGGCAGCCTGTACAAGCAGTGTTCCGATAATCGGCCCTGTACAAGAGAACGATACAAGCGACAACGTAAATGCCATAAAGAAGATACTTAGCAATCCGGTTGTAGAGTCGGCTTTACTATCCAGTTTGGTTGTCCAAGAAGCCGGTAATGTAATTTCGAATGCACCCAAGAAGGAAACCGCGAATACAACAAGCAACAGGAAGAAGATAATATTGAAGACCGCGTTTGTCGCCAGGTCGTTCAATGCGCTCGCGCCGAACAATCCGGTGATAACCAATCCGAGCGTTACATAAATAACAATGATCGAAATTCCGTAAGTGAAGGCGTCGCGAATCGATTTCTTACGGTCTTTTGTACGTTTCAGGAAGAAACTTACCGTCATCGGAATCATTGGCCATACACAAGGCGTAAGCAGCGCGAACAAACCTCCGGCAAATCCGGCAAGCAAAATCAGCCACAAAGAAGAATCATGGTCAACCGTGTCTTTTCCGTATGCCTGAAGTTCGGTAATAACAGGTTTCCAAAGATCGGTGTCTTCTGAAGCGATCACTTCTTTTGATGGTTTGATCGGTTTGGCCGGAACCAATGGGATAGCCGCAATTACAGAATCCTGCGTATTGTTACTGTCGGCAATCGATTTTTCCGCGTCTATTGGATTTTTATCGCCTTTCTTTCCGCTGAAAGAAAATTCTTCGGGAGTAGGAGGAAGGCAAGTTTCATCATTACAACCCATAAAACGAAGTTCACCCTGAATGCTGTAATTCTTATCCGTTACCTGGATTTTTTGAATGAATTTTACTTCGGATGCAAACCAGTTGAGCTCCATGTCAAACTGTTTGTCATACTGGAATATCGGGGTACGTTCTGCCTTGATTTTTCCGATAAGTTTAGCCCCTTTTACCTCGTGAAAAGTAAAAGTGGTCGAAATAGGTCCCCCTTCGGGTAGATCCAGCCCGTACAAATGCCATCCGTCTTCGATTGAAGCTTTGAATATGAGTTCTTTTTCATTACCCGAAAGATTGTGTGTAGAAAAACTCCAGGTAATCGGCTCTAAAATCTGAGCTTGCCCAAAGGCTGCGATGCATAAAAATAAAAATAAGTAATAAAGTCTTTTCATTGAAGAAAAAATTTGAATTTAGAGATTGTAATGACGAATCGTTTTTGGGTTTTTGTATAAATATACTACCTTTTTACATAGCACCTTAACCAAATGGCGCATTTGTATCTTGATGTTAAAAATATATTATATACAAATAAATACAAATATAGAATTAAAAAATTTTGTTTTTGCAGAAATCTGTTGTTCATGGGAATTTTCGCCAATAAAAAAAGAAGAATCGGATTCTATTTGCCCGATAACTGGTTAATGTTTTCGGTTTTCCCCATACATTCGGGGGTGTTGAGGCTTTTATTCTTCCGATTCATGGGTTTCAGTTTCCGAATTATTGCGAAAATGGGCATATTTACCTATTCTTATGAAATGCTCAAGAAGAGGAGGAGTGCTGTTTTCAATTCTTTTTGAATGATTTTTATCTTCAAACAATCATTAATTTGTACTTTTGGAACCAGAAAGCTGTTCGAACGAACAGGTTTTTGATTTATAGAAGCGTACTGATTATATATGATTACAAAAATTATCCGGGAAGAGCTGATTCAGAAAGTAAAGAAAGCGATTGAAAAACATGATCGTTTCGTAATTGTGGCGCACGTATCGCCCGACGGGGATGCCCTGGGTTCTTCATTAGGTCTTTACCATTTCCTCGGAGAGATGGAAAAAGATGTGACGGTAATATATGCCGATAGTGTGTCTGACAATTTGAATTGGTTGCCGGGTGTAAAGGATGCTTTGTTTTATGATGAAACACCCGACGCGGCAAATGCCGAGATTGCAGCGGCAGAAGTGATTTTCTGTGTCGATTTTAATGCGGCTAAACGTATGGGAAAGATGGCGGATGCCGTAGTAAACGCCGACGCCCTTCGCATTATGGTAGATCATCATTTATATCCCGACGACTTTTGCCAGATTTGTATTTCTCATCCCGAAATATCATCTACCAGCGAACTGATTTTCCGGTTGATTTGCCGTATGGGATATTTCGATATGATCAATCTGAATATTGCAACCGTAATTTATACGGGTATGATGACCGATACCGGAGCATTCACCTATAATTCGGTTTCACCTGAAATTTATTTAATTATCAGTGAACTGCTGAAAATCGGAATCAATAAGGATAAAATCTATGATCGCGTGTTCAATACTTTTTCCGAATCGCGCGAACGTCTGATGGGATTTGCCATCAATAAGAAGATGAAAGTATTCAAGCCCTATAAGGCGGCGATGATTTCGCTTACTACCGAAGAACTCGAATCGTATAACTTTAAAAAAGGAGATGCCGAAGGATTTGTAAATATCCCGCTTTCCATTAAAGGAATCGTATTCTCCGTATTTTTCCGTCAGGATAAAGAATACATCAAGGTGTCGCTTCGGTCGAAAGGGAATTTCCCTGCCAACAAGGTGGCTGAGCAGTATTTCAATGGGGGAGGACACAAAAATGCTTCGGGCGGAGAGTTCTTCGGAACCATGGAAGAAGCCGAGAAATTGTTTGAGTCGATTCTGCCTCATTTTGAAAATTATCTTGAAGATTAAGGAAGAAGTAAGGATTATTTATATTTTTGAAAAAAATTAAGATCTCAATTATGAAACGAATTACGTATCTCTGTTCTATGTTGTTGATGGGCGCGGCTGTAGCTTTTACTTCGTGTGACGACAATAAAACTTATGCCGAAAAGCTTGCTGATGAAAAAGATGCGATTAAAAAGTTCGTAGCTGAACAACAAATCAAGGCAACTTTTGTTTCGGAAGATCAGTTAGCGACATACCAGACTGATGCTGCCAACTGGCTGCCGGGTACAACCCATTTCGCCCTAAGCGAATGGTATAAGTTTGATGATAACTTATATATGCGTATCAACAATTACGGCGACACTACCAGCATGTTTATCAAGAAGAATTTGCCGGATATCGTAATCCGTTTTGATAGCTGTTATAACCTGCTTACTTACGATAACCTTTCTTCGCCGTTTGTCGGAAATGAAAATCCGACTGCTAATCCGTGGTATTTGCAGGCTTGGAATCCGAATTATGCAGGCCAGTTCGGAACAGGACTTGAATTTCCGCTCCGCTATCTGGGTAATAACGGGAATGTAAGCCTGATCGTTCCTTCAAAACTGGGACTGAGCGGCGACACGCAAAGCGTAACCCCTTACTTTTATAAAACAGTTACTTATACTCTTTCAAATCAATAAGAGTAACTCTTATCTATAAAAATATATCAACATTATGTCTTTGATTAAATCTATTTCCGGAATTCGCGGAACCATTGGAGGACAGGCGGGAGACGGTTTAAACCCTCTTGATATCGTAAAGTTTACGGCAGCATATGCTACTGTAATCCGCCGTATGGGAGCTTCCGACTCGAATAAAATCGTAGTAGGGCGCGATGCCCGAATTTCTGGTGAAATGGTGCTTTATAATGTAATCGGCACATTGATGGGTATGGGATTCGATGTGGTAAACATCGGCCTGGCTACCACTCCTACCACCGAGCTTGCCGTAACGGGCGAAAAAGCCGCAGGGGGTATTATTCTTACTGCAAGCCATAACCCACGTCAGTGGAATGCCTTGAAACTATTGAATGAAAAAGGCGAATTCCTGAATGCTGCCGAAGGTAACGAAGTGCTTGAGATTGCCGCTGCCGAAGATTTCGACTTTGCAGAGGTGGATCAGCTGGGTAAACTGACTGAAGATTTTTCATATACACAGAAACATATTGAGAGCGTACTTGCGCTCAACCTTGTAGATGTTGAGGCGATTAAGGCGGCCAACTTCCGCGTAGCGGTTGATTGTGTAAATTCGGTAGGCGGAATCGCTATCCCGGCTTTATTGGAGGCTTTAGGCGTAAAACAGGTTGAAAAACTATATTGCGAACCAAACGGACAGTTCCCGCACAATCCGGAGCCGCTTCCTGAACATCTTACCGATATTTCGGCATTGATGAAAGAGGGGCGTGCCGATGTAGGTTTTGTGGTTGATCCCGATGTAGACCGCCTGGCGGTAATCTGCGAGAACGGAGCGATGTTTGGCGAAGAATATACATTGGTGGCGGTAGCCGACTATGTATTGCGTCATACGCCGGGTAACACCGTATCCAACCTGAGCTCTTCACGCGCGTTGCGCGACGTAACCCGCGCATTGGGCGGCGAATACAATGCTGCCGCTGTGGGAGAAGTAAACGTGGTTGCCAAAATGAAAGAAACCGGTGCCGTAATCGGTGGCGAAGGTAATGGCGGGGTTATTTATCCTGAATCTCATTACGGACGCGATGCTCTGGTGGGGATTGCTTTGTTCCTTACTCATTTGGCTAAGACAGGTAAAAAAGTGAGCGAACTGCGCGCTTCTTATCCTGCTTACTCTATCGCGAAACAGAAAGTGGAATTAACTCCGGATATCGATGTAGATGCATTGTTGATCGCGGTAAAAGAGAAATACGCACAATACGATATTACCGATATCGACGGTGTGAAAATCGATTTCCCTGATCGTTGGGTTCACCTGCGCAAGTCGAATACGGAACCGATCATCCGTGTGTATGCTGAAGCGGCTACTGCTCAGGAAGCCGAAGATACTGCTGCCGGCGTGATGAGCGTAATTCGTGAAATGGCTAAATAATAAATAGATGAATATTCGAAAGACCCGCAACTCTGCGGGTCTTTTTTTTGCACCGGCCCTTCCTTTTGATATCAAATACTTCTTCTTTGTTAAGCTGATAGTGGCTTTTGTCATCGGCGATAGTGGCTTCTGTCATCGGCGATAGTAGTGTGGTGATGCACTCACGGGGAGCGGATGTGTGCTTCAAGAGGGACGGATGTGTGCCTCACGAGGGGCGGATGTGTGCTTCATGGGGCACACTATTGTGCTTCTTGAAGCAAACTATTGTTTCCGAATGGCAAGGAAGCGCTCCCCGTGAAGGCTACGCGGAAGAACCATCGCCAAAAGCAAAAAGAACTATCCGGAAATGGGAAAAGAAATAGCGTTTAATTTTATTGACACAGTTATTCGCACAAATTAGGGAAAAATGGATGGCATAAAGCTATTCTTGGCGGTATCTTTGCAGTAATTTAAAAATCCTTTTTAATCATTTTAGATTATGCAAATCAATCGAAAAGCGCTGCTTCCGGTAGCTGCTGTTTTAGGACTTGCTGCTTTGTTTGGCTGTAAGCAGAAGCCACAAGATGCAGAACTGACTTTGCTTTATACAACCGATCTTCACGGCGCGATATTGCCGTATGATTTTAATAAAGACAAGGTTGCCGCTACCAGTATGGCGAATGTGGCGACTTATGTGAAACAGGAACGGGCAAAAGATAAAGACGGCGTGTTGTTGCTGGATGCGGGCGACTTTTTACAGGGGCAGCCGTCTATTTATTATTCGAATTTTGAAGATACCATCGGCGAGCATATTCAGGCGCGTGTGATGGAATATGTAGGATATGAGGCGGCAGCTGTCGGGAATCATGATATTGAGCCGGGTGAAGCCGTATACAGCCGTGTACAGAAAGATTTTGATTTCCCTTGGTTGGCGGCAAATGCCATTGATACGCGTACGGGAAAACCATTCTTTCAACCTTATGCGGTATATGAAAAGAATGGTATCAAGGTTGCCGTATTGGGGATGATTACTCCCAATATTCAGGCTTGGTTGCCGAAATATCTGTGGGAGAACATCGAGTTTCGTGACATGGTGGAAACCGCACAGGAGTGGGTACCTTACATTCAGCAAAAAGAGAAACCCGATTTGCTGATCGGACTGTTCCATTCGGGAAGCGACTATACGGCGAATGGCAGTACGATAGATACCTATAAAAATGAGAACGGTGCGATTCCGGCAGTAACGAAAGTGGATGGATTCGACATTGCGTTGCTCGGACACGACCATCAGGAAAAAGTGGACGAAATTACCAATAACTTTGGTAATAAGGTGGTGATTCTTGATGCGCAGACGGGTGCCCGCTATGTGGGGCGTGCCGATATCAAACTTCATCGCAACGGCGATAAGTATGAAAAAACAATTACTCCTTCGTTGGTAGAGATGAAGAATGTGCCGCAGGATAGTGCTTTTGTGGCAGCATTCAGTAAGGATGTAAAACAGATCAATGAATATGTGGATGCGCAGATCGGATTGCTTTCGGATACGTTGCGCAGTACCGACGCGCTTTACGGGCCTTCTGAATTTATGGACCTGATTCATGACGCTCAGTTGGAAGCAACGGGTGCCGACGTTTCGTTTGCGGGCGTATTATCGACCGATGCAGTGATTCCGACAGGAAAACTGACAATGCGTAACCTGTTTACGCTTTATAAATATGAGAACCTGCTTTATACGATGTCGTTGAGCGGAAAGGAGATCAAGGATTTTCTGGAATACGGATTCGGCCGTCAGTATAACCAAATGAAATCGCCGAAAGATCATTTGTTGAATTTCAAGAAAGATGAAAAAGGGAATTTGGTGAAGAGCGCCCGTTTCGGTTACTCTTTTGTAACGCCTTCATTCAACTTTACGTCGGCTGCCGGAATCAAATATACGGTAGATGTCACTAAACCGGTTGGTGAGCGCGTAACGATCCTGTCGATGAGCGACGGTACGCCATTTGATGCTGACAAGCAGTATAAGGTGGCTGTCAATTCGTATCAGGCGAGTGGGGGCGGCGGCTTCTTCTTTGAAGGGCTTGGCTTTACCAAAGAGCAGACGGATGCACGCGTAATCAATGCTTCGAAAAATGATGTGCGCAAATATATTGCCGATTACATTCGTAAACAGCAGACGATTACTCCGAAAAGCAGAGGTGACTGGAAGGTGATTCCGGAAAACTATTTTGAAGCGGGTAAAGCGACCGATATGAAACTGATGGGCGGTAAATAATTCGTGCCGGCCTGATTATATAAGCAGAAGGGAGATGTGTCTTTAAATAGGCGCATCTCCTTTTTTTTATTTAAAAACAAGTTGACAAAACAAAAAACAAACTCTTTTTGTTGTTTATGCGTATTGTATTTGCAAAAAACAGACAAAAGCGGTTAATTTAATCGGAAAACTTGTCAGCAAACCGGAGGAACTGTGTCAGTATTATAGGCTTTCTTGTCAGAATTGAGAGGGAGCTTAAAATGGCACGGACTTTGTGTAAGATTTAAATGAAATCTTTTAACCCAAAAAAGATTTGAAATCGTATAAATTATTAATTCTATAAAGAAGCTTATTATGAACATTAAACCATTAGCAGATAGAGTATTGGTAAAACCGGCTCCTGCAGAAGAAAGAACATTGGGAGGAATCATTATTCCGGATTCTGCAAAAGAAAAACCTCTTAAAGGGGAAGTAGTTGCGGTGGGAACCGGAACAAAAGATGAAGATATGATTGTTAAACCGGGTGATCAGGTTCTTTATGGTAAATATGCCGGAACAGAACTTGACCTGGATGGTACGATTTATCTGATTATGCGTCAGTCTGATATTCTTGCAATTATTTAATTCTAAAAATTTACAATCATGGCAAAAGAGATAAAATTCAATACGGAAGCGCGCGACCTTCTGAAAGAGGGTGTAGATGCGTTGGCAAATGCAGTTAAGGTAACACTTGGGCCAAAAGGCCGTAACGTAATCATCGAAAAGAAATTCGGTGCTCCTCACATTACAAAAGACGGTGTGTCGGTAGCGAAAGAGATCGAGCTGGAAGATCCTTTTAAAAACATGGGTGCTCAGCTGGTGAAAGAGGTTGCCTCTAAAACCGGTGATGACGCGGGTGACGGTACGACTACTGCTACCGTATTGGCTCAGTCGATCGTTAATGTAGGATTGAAAAACGTTACTGCCGGTGCGAATCCGATGGATTTGAAACGCGGTATTGATAAAGCGGTAAATCTGGTTGTGGATGCAATCGGTAAACAGGCTGTTGAAGTTGGCGACGACTATACTAAAATTGAAAACGTAGCCCGTATCTCTGCCAATAATGACGCTGAAATCGGCGCATTGATTGCTGAGGCTATGAAAAAAGTGAAGAAAGAGGGTGTGATTACGGTTGAAGAAGCCAAAGGAACAGAAACGTATGTGGATGTTGTAGAGGGTATGCAGTTTGACCGCGGTTATATTTCGCCTTACTTCGTAACAAATACGGAAAAAATGGAGTGCGAGATGGAAAATCCGTACATCCTGATTTATGATAAGAAAATCTCTAACCTGAAAGAGATGCTTCCTATTCTTGAAGCAACTGTTCAGTCGGGCCGTCCGTTGTTGATCATCGCTGAGGATGTTGATTCGGAAGCGTTGGCTACATTGGTGGTAAACCGTCTGCGCGGATCATTGAAAATCTGTGCGGTGAAAGCTCCGGGCTTCGGCGACCGTCGTAAAGAGATGCTTCAGGATATCGCGATTCTTACAGGAGGCGTAGTGATTTCGGAAGAAACCGGTTTGCGTTTGGATGCGGCTACTATCGATATGTTGGGCCGTGCTGAAAAAATAACGGTTAATAAGGAAACAACAACAATCGTAAACGGTGCGGGTTCTCATGAGAAGATTGCAGAGCGTGTTCACCAGATCAAAGCTCAGATTGAAACAACAACTTCTGACTACGATCGCGAGAAACTACAGGAACGTTTGGCTAAACTTGCGGGTGGGGTAGCTGTTCTTTACGTAGGGGCTGCGTCTGAAGTGGAAATGAAGGAAAAGAAAGACCGTGTGGATGATGCGTTGAGCGCAACTCGTGCGGCTATCGCCGAAGGTATCGTACCGGGAGGTGGTGTTGCTTATATCCGTGCAATTCCTGCTTTGGAAGATGTAAAAGGCGATAACGAAGATGAAACAACCGGTATCGAGATCATCAAACGTGCGATTGAAGAGCCGATGCGTCAGATCGTAGATAATGCAGGTAAAGAGGGTGCGGTAATCGTACAGAAAGTAAAAGAAGGTACAGGCGACTTTGGTTACAATGCGCGTACCGACGTATATGAAAACTTCTTTGCGGCAGGGGTAATCGACCCGGCTAAAGTAACTCGTGTGGCTTTGGAAAATGCGGCTTCAATTGCCGGAATGTTCCTGACAACAGAGTGTGTAATCGCAGAAAAGAAAGAAGATGCGCCTGCTCCGGCAATGGCTCCGGGAATGGGAGGCATGGGCGGAATGATGTAATTCTGACAAACAAGATAAAAATAGAACCGGACTCCTTTTGGTGTCCGGTTTTTTGTTTTACTTTTGCGCCCTAAAACAACTCGGCGAAGGCCGAATCAGAATCATCAATTTCCGTATCGATGGAATGGCTTGACAGTTTACTATTTGAACACTCCGTGATTCAGGCAGTGGTAGTGCTTTCGACGATTGTAGCTCTAGGGCTTGCGTTGGGTAAGTTAAAGTTACTGGGCGTTTCGCTCGGTGTGACTTTCGTGTTTTTTATTGGAATCCTCGCAGGACATCTTGGATTGAGTATTGATCCGCAAATGTTGAGCTATGCCGAAAGTATGGGCTTGATATTGTTTGTTTATGCGCTTGGATTGCAGGTCGGACCATCGTTTTTTGCTTCTTTCTTTAAAGGGGGCATCAAACTGAATGCGTTGGCAATGGCAGTGGTATTTGTCGGAACGGCAATGATGCTCGGGTTTTATTTCCTGACAGACATCTCGTTGCCGGAAATGACCGGTATCTTTTGCGGTGCAATCACCAATACGCCGGCTTTGGGGGCAGCTCAGCAAACCCTGAAGCAGTTGTCGCTCGATACTCCGGCCGGACAGCCGGACCTGGCGCTCGGGTGTGCGGTAACTTATCCGCTCGGAGTAGTGGGGGTGATTCTCGGATTGATTTTCTTGCGCCGCTTTGCCTCGGTGGGAGTGGTAAATGAATTGACGCCTGCTTCACACGGAAGTTCGAAAACCTATATTGCTGGATTTCAGATCATCAATCCGGCTATCTACAATAAGTCGGTACAGGAAATCGCCTCTTTTATACCCAATAAGTTTATTATTTCGCGTGTATGGCAGGATGGGAAAGTGATTATACCTACTTCTCAAACAATTCTGACAGAAGGGGAGCGTATTCTTGTAATCGCGACTGAAGGTGATATCCGCGCCCTGACCGCATTATTTGGCGAGCAGGTGGGGGATGACTGGAACAAGGAGGATATTGACTGGAATGCGATTGACAGTCAGCTGATCTCTCAACGCATCCTTGTAACGCAGAATGAAATCAATGGGAAAAAGATTTCTCAGTTGCGATTGAGGAATAAGTATGGCGTTAATATTACGCGAGTTTTTCGCTCGGGTATGAATTTGTTGGCGACGCCTGCGCTGACCTTGCAATTGGGTGACCGATTGACAGTGGTCGGTGAGAAAAATTCGATTCAGGAAGTTGAAAAGCTGTTGGGTAATCGTATGAAGCGACTGAATGAGCCTAACCTGGTAGCTATTTTTATCGGAATAACGCTTGGTTTGATTCTAGGATCTATACCATTCAGTGTGCCGGGCATTTCGTTGCCTGTAAAACTTGGATTGGCGGGTGGCCCGATTGTTATCGGTATTTTGATGGGAGCTTTCGGGCCCCGGTTTCATATCGTTACTTACACCACGCAGAGTGCGAACCTGATGTTGAGGGGATTTGGTATCAGTATGTATCTGGCATGTTTGGGATTGGATGCGGGAGCTCATTTCTTTGAAACCGTATTCCGTACGGAAGGTTTGATCTGGGTGATGATCGGTTTTGCCCTGACGGTGTTGCCGGTATTGCTGGTGGGGATTTATGCTTTGAAAATAAATAAGATAGATTATCCAACCGTATGCGGGATGTTGTGCGGAAGTATGGCGAATCCGATGGCTCTGAATTATGCGAACTCGACAGTTGAAGGGGATCAACCCTCGGTATCCTATGCGACGGTATATCCGTTGTGTATGTTTGCGCGAGTCATCATTGCTCAGCTGATATTATTGATATTTCTTTAAAAGCCCTGTGGGCCTTTTAAAATACTCATGTAAAAAAAGCTTACTCTGGTTTCCAGTAAACCAGAGTAAGCTTTTTTTATGTAGCATAAATAAAGGGAGAATCAGAAGTTATCGCACTCTTTTTCTACGGCAACAGTAGTTTCGTTTTCTTCTTCCTGATAATTTTCATTTCTGATAAAATCAAGAACTTCTGTCAGACCGTCGGCGAATTTGTTGAAATCTTCTTTGTAAAGAAAGATTTTGTGTTTTTCAAACTGAAAGCTTACATCATCACCGGTTCCGGTTGTGATTTTTTTGCTTTCTGTAATGGCAAGAAATAATTCATCTCTTTTATTTCTTTTTACATCCAGGTAATAGATTCGCTTGCCCGCTTTGATAGCCTTTGAAAAGATAATATCGCTTTCTCTTTTTTCAGGATGGTCTTTTCTTTTATTATCTTCCATATTCTTTTAATTATTGAAATCAAATCGTTTAACTACTTTTTAATTACTTGTTCAAATATGTAAAAAAATAAATTAAACAACAAAGATTTAAGCTATTAATTATTAAAAATAGGCAAAAAAACATTAGTCGGGAATAATTTGCATATAAAAACGGAGGCTAATCTTTTTAAAACGGTGAAAATCGGCTAACTTTGCAGTTCTAATATAAAGTAGTTCATTTAAACGATGGTAAACAGAATTTTGATTCGAATAAAAGTTGTACAGATTGTATATTCTTTTTTAAAGGGTGACAAGGATATGAGTACAGCTGAGAAAGAGTTGTTTTTTTCTCTGGAAAAAGCGTATGATTTATATCATTACTTGCTTGTGTTGATGATTGAGTTGACAGATTTGCAGAAAAAGCGTATAGAAACAGCGAAAGCAAAATATATGCCGACTCACGAGGAATTGAATCCGAATACACGTTTTATCGACAATCGTTTTATCCAGACACTTCGCAACAATCCTCAGTTAATAGATTATACTTCTCAGCAAAAACTATCATGGGTAAATGAATCGGACTTTCTGAAAGTCTTATTGGATGAAATTATTGCTTCTGATTTGTATGAGCAATATATGAATTCGTCTGAAGATTCATTTAAAGCAGACCGCGATTTCTGGCGTCAGGCATTTAAAACTATCATTGCACCAAACGAGCTGATGGGCGAGATTCTGGAAGATCAGAGCTTGTACTGGAATGACGACCTGGATGTAATTGGTACGTTCGCATTGAAAACAATCAAGAAATTTGATGAGAATCCTGAAAACAATCAGCTGATTCCGATGTTTAAGGATGAAGACGACAGCGAATTTGCACGTAAGCTGTTCCGTAAGGCATTGCTTGATGCAGACCGTTTCCGTAAATTGATCGAAGAAAATACCAAAAACTGGGATATCGATCGCCTTGCGTTTATGGATATTGTGATTATGATTGTAGCCTTGGCTGAGATTACGACTTTCCCGTCGATTCCGGTAAAAGTATCTTTGAACGAATACATCGAAATTGCTAAAACTTACAGCACTCAGCGTAGTGGAAAGTTTATCAACGGTATCCTGGACGGAATCGTTACACGCTTAAAAAAAGAGGGTGATATCACCAAAGATTAAGGTATTTTTGTTACATTTGTAGAAAGCGAACATTCGCAAACAAATAAATTATAACAATATTAAATCTTGTGTTTATGAACTTATTAAACATTTTTCTGCAGGCTCAGGCCGGAGGTAATCCGAGCGGAGGTGTGATGAATATAGTGTTCATCATTGCTATCGTAGCCATCTTCTATTTCTTTATGATCCGTCCGCAGTCTAAGCGTCAGAAAGAGATCAAGAAATTCCGTGAAAGTCTTAAAGTGGGTGATCAGGTGATCACAGCCGGGGGCATCTATGGTAAAATCAAAGAGGTAAAAGATGATTCTATCATCCTAACCATTGCTGACGGTGTAACAATCCGTATTTCAAAAGATTCTGTTTATCAGAATGCAACTGATACACAGCAAACAAAATAAGATTTAACACAAGTGTCTGATGCCTGGAAAAAATCAGCTTTTTACAACATTCAGATATTTATATAAGAAGGTCAAAAACTTTTTGAGCAGAGCTCAGAGCAAAGAGTTATTGACCTTCTTGTTCTTTTTATGTCTGTCGTTTCTTTTCTGGATTCTTCAGTCGATGAACGAAGAAGCAGAAGCTACCTATCGGATTCCGGTGCGCTACCGCAATGTGCCGGAAGATATTGTTTTTACCACTGTTCCGCCCAGTCAGCTTACGCTCCGGATAAAGGACAAGGGTATAATTTTACTGAATTACTCGTTTGGGAAACCATTTCAGCCGGTGGATGTGGATGTAAAGCCTTATCTGGCTAATAATAAAGGTACTATTCGTATTAATGAAGAGCAGTTGGGGGCTTTGCTTAAAAAGCAACTGAATGTCAGTACGACTCTTCTCTCATTATATCCCGATACATTGCTTATTCATTATTCAAAACAGGGGGATAAACTGGTTCCTGTCCGTCTGGACGGGATGCTTACGGCCGGCGCCCAGTTTCAGGTGGGAAGCGATATTCAGCTTAAACCCGATTCGGTACGTGTTTTTGCGGCCCGTACTATTCTGGATACGTTACAGTCGGTGTCAACAACCGCTTTGCAATTATCGGAGTTATCCGATACGGTTGTCCGGAAATTATCGCTTCGTCCGATTAAGGGAGCTAAGATTGTGCCGTCGCAGGTACAGATTACGATTCCTGTAGAGGAGTACACAGAGAAGGTGATGAGTTTGCCGATTATGGTAGAGGGATTGCCCGACTCTTTGCAACTTCGTACATTCCCGTCGATGGTTCAATTGTCCTGTTTTGTGGTGTTGCGTGATTTTAAGGATGTTACTCCCGAATCGTTTCGTGTGGCAGTGGATTATCACAATGTCAGGGAAGGGGTGAGCCGATTGCCGGTAGAAGTGCTTGAGATTCCGCAGAATGTAACAAATGTACATTGTAAGCCGGATAGCGTGGAGTTTATTATAGAAGAAAAAGAATAGAAAGATGATTAAGGTAGGAATTACCGGTGGAATCGGAAGCGGAAAGTCGGTGGTATCCGAACTATTGCGCAGTATGGGGTATCCGGTATTTGATACAGACCGTGAGGCAAAACAATTAATGGAGCGCTCTGTTATAATTCGCACCAAATTAACCGAAGCATTCGGTGATCAGGTTTATTCGGAAAGTGGGCTTAATCGCCCTTATTTGGCATCGCTGATATTTCATGATCCTGCGGCCCGTTTACAGGTAAATGCGATTGTACATCCCGAAGTAAGGTCTTATTTTCAAAATTGGTGTGAAGGGCAACATTCGGATGTTGTCTTTTTTGAATCGGCGATTCTGTACGAATCCGATTTTCATCATCTGGCAGATGCGATATGGGTGGTTAGCGCTCCCGAAAAAGTCCGTTTGATGCGGACGGTGCGGCGAGATGGAGTTACCCCCGAACAGGTATTGGCGCGGATGCGATCGCAGCTCGCCCAGGAAGAGAAAGAGGCACGAGCTGATTTTGTGATTCAGAATAATAATGAAGAAGCATTGATTCCGCAGGTACTTTCGGGTTTAGCGCGGATCAGAGAAGCATTAGTGCGTTAAAATAGATTCTCCGGAGGGTAGAGAGGATAAAAACACAGGTTACAGTTTGTTGATTTGATGTTGTAATATTAAATTTGCGAACTATAACGGAAATACAGAATTTACTAATATAAATAATATGTTGAAGAATATTCTTTCCATTTCAGGGAAACCAGGTTTGTTTAAATTGGTTTCACGCGGAAAAAACATGTTGATCGTTGAGTCATTGGCTACCGGAAAAAGACAGCCTGCTTATTCACATGACAAAGTCCTTTCATTAGCTGATATCGCAATGTTTACAACGGAGGGCGAAACTCCGCTAAATGAAGTTATGAATGCGGTAAAAGCGAAAGAAAACGGAGGTGTAACTTCTGTTTCGACAAAATCTACAGCAGAAGAGCTTCGTACATGGTTTGCGGATATTTTGCCGGATTTCGATCGTGATCGCGTTTATCCGAGTGATATCAAAAAATTGATTACATGGTATAATTTGCTGACTGAGACAGGTAATAATGACTTCGACGCAGAAGTAGAGGAGCCTGAAGCTGAATCAGCAGAGTAAGATATAAAAAAAGCCGTCGTACAAAAGTGTATGACGGCTTTTTGATTTTATCAAGGTAACAGGAATTACCCTTTTGTTTGTGTCGTTTGTTTTGCTTCTTTTCGTTTGTGCATAAACTCTTTTATCCATTGCCACCCTTTTGTAATATACTGGAAATACATTTTCCACTTATCCAAAGAGGCGAACATGCCCGCACCGAACCCCATGGCACCTATGAATCCACCCTCTAAATAGTGATGAACATGCTGTCGAAGGGTATCTTCGAGATAAGCCATTTCAATTGTAACCCGGGCTTTTTCGTATTGCAGCTCTTTTAGGGTGCTTACTCTTTTAGGATTATAATTCACCTTCTTCATTGTTCTCTCTTCTTTTAAACAGGGTTTGATCAAGGATACGAATCATCGGATTGATGAGCAATGATACTTTGAATTTAATAAAAATAAATATCAGGATGATATACAGAACTGCTATTAACAGGAATCCCCACACAAAACTTCCCAACCAGGCTCCTAGCAGATAAGCAATCGCAAAAGAAAGGCATAATAGTGCAAAACAGCTGAATAATAAACAGATTAATATGAGAAGCATGTTTCCTAAAAACAAACTTCCTTTTTCAAGTGTATCTAGCCGGTAGTAATCAAGCTTAAGATAGAAATATCTTTTTAGCTCGCTGAATAGCTGGCTGTTAGTATGATGAGATTCTGTCATGTGTTCTGTCTTTACTCGTGTCTTGAAGCAGGGGTGTCTTTGTCAATTAATTCGTCAACCAGATTATCGAGCTGGCAGCATTCGAGCTTGATACCATGTGATTCTAAAAAATCTTTCAGTTTCATTTTAGCCAAGTGTCCCTGATCGTGGGCAAACTCATATACTTTATGACGTGTATTCGCTCCTTTGTCGGGCGCAAGCATTAATCCGATAACAGCTCCCGCAACGGCTCCGCCGGCAAAAGCAATCAATAAATCTAGATTCTTCATAACTCAATATAATTTAGCTGTAATTATAGATGCAAACTTCCATGAAATTGCGGAACTGCATTCAGTGTGAAATACGTTTTTAGTTGTTAAATCAAGGTATTTCAATAGATGAACAAACCGGAATCGCTTTTGTTTTCCTTTTAGACTTTTTATTGCGCCCGGATTGCTCAAATACCCTTTACATAAGGTGGTGTGGTGGTTGATTCTGAGTGATAAATATTATCTTTGTAAATTCTATTTTTGACTTGAATTTGATGAACTCAGAGAATAATATCTTTATAAAAGGAGCCCGCGTAAACAATCTGAAGAATATCGATGTGGAGATTCCACGTGATAAGCTGGTTGTGATTACCGGATTGTCGGGTTCCGGTAAATCGTCGCTCGCTTTCGATACGCTTTATGCCGAAGGACAGCGACGTTATGTTGAATCTTTATCTTCATACGCACGGCAGTTTTTGGGGCGTATGAGTAAGCCTGAATGTGACTTTATTCATGGCATCCCTCCCGCTATTGCCATCGAACAGAAAGTAAATACCCGAAATCCGCGCTCTACTGTTGGTACTTCTACCGAAATTTACGATTATCTGCGCATGCTTTTTGCCCGTATCGGAAAGACCTATTCGCCTGTGTCGGGCGCTTTGGTAAAGAAGAATACGGCAGAGGATGTGGTGCAAAAAATGCTTTCCTATCCGGATGGTGTGCGATTTGCCTTATTGGTCGCTCTGAATATGCCGGAAGGGCGTTCGACGCAGGCGCATTTGGATGTGTTGTTGAAATCGGGCTTTAATCGACTGGAGAAGAATGGCGCATTTTTACGTATCGAAGATTTGCTTTCGGATGAAAATCCGGATCTGACAGATATGTATCTCGTGATTGATCGTATGTCGGTAGCGCATGATGAAGATGCGATCAGCCGTTTGTCTGATTCGGCGGAAACTGCTTTTTATGAGGGCGATAATAATTGCATCCTGAAATTTTATAAGAAAGAGGGTGCCGAAACATTTGAATTTTCCAAACGTTTTGAAGCGGACGGAATTTCATTTGCCGAACCTTCGGATATGATGTTCAGCTTCAATAGCCCGATGGGTGCGTGCCCTACCTGCGAGGGTTTTGGGAAGGTATTGGGGATTGATGAAGATCTGGTCATTCCGAATAAGGCCTTGTCGGTATATGACGATTGTGTCGTATGCTGGAAGGGCGAAAAAATGAGTGAATGGAAAAATCAGCTGATACGCAATGCGCGGGCTTTTGATTTTCCGATTCACCGGCCTTATTATCAATTGACAGATGCCGAGCGGGAATTATTGTGGAGTGGAAACCGCTATTTTGAAGGTATCAATGATTTTTTCCGGATGCTAACGGAAAATCAATATAAGATTCAGTATCGTGTCATGCTTGCGCGTTACAGAGGCAAGACGAATTGCCCTACCTGTAAAGGAACGCGCTTGAAACCGGAGGCTCAGTATGTGAAAATAGCCGGTCATTCTATTTCGGACTTGGTTACAATGCCGGTCAGCGATTTGAAAGTGTTTTTTGATAACCTCCAGCTTGATGAAACAGATCAGGTAGTAGGTAAACGCCTGCTTACGGAGATTCGCAGCCGATTGAAATTTCTTTTGGATGTGGGGTTGGGGTATCTTACCTTAAACCGTCTTTCGGCTTCGTTATCGGGGGGAGAGAGTCAGCGTATCAATCTGGCTACTTCATTAGGCAGTTCGTTGGTAGGCTCACTTTATATTCTGGATGAGCCAAGTATCGGTTTGCATTCGCGTGATACAGATTTGTTGATACAGGTATTGAAGCAATTGAAAGAGCTGGGTAACACGGTAGTGATTGTAGAACATGATGAGGAGATTATCCGTGCTGCGGATTATATTATCGATATTGGTCCGGATGCAGGACGTCATGGAGGTGAAGTTGTTTATCAGGGCGATTTGAATAAATTGCAAAAGGCAACCCGCAGCCATACTGTACGCTATCTTACGGGAGAAGATCAGATAGAATTGCCTAAATCACCTCGTAAATGGAATAACTATATTGCGATAAAGGGTGCGGCGCAGAATAATCTGAAAGGAGTGGATGTGCAGTTTCCTTTACATGTAATGACGGTGGTAACCGGAGTTTCGGGATCGGGTAAATCAAGTTTGATTCGCGATATTCTTTATAAGGGACTGGTTCGTTATTATGGAGAAGCGGGAGACGCTCCGGGTAATTTCCTGAAATTTGAAGGGGATATGAATCTGGCCAAAGGAATTGAATTTGTTGATCAGAATCCGATTGGAAAATCGTCTCGTTCGAACCCCGCTACTTATCTGAAAGCGTATGATGAGATTCGTAAACTGTTTGCCGAACAACAGGCGGCTAAACAGATGGGCTTTACACCTGCTTATTTTTCATTTAATGTAGAAGGCGGACGTTGTGAGGAATGTAAGGGGGATGGAACGATTACTGTGGAAATGCAGTTTATGGCGGATTTGGTGCTTGAGTGTGAATCTTGTCATGGCAAACGCTTCCGTCAGGAAATTCTCGATATCGAATACCGCGGAAAGAACATCAATGATATCCTTGAAATGACAATTGACCAGGCTATCGAGTTTTTTAGTGAAACACCGCATTCGACCGAAAAGAAGATTGTGAAGCGCCTTCAGCCTTTACAAGATGTTGGATTAGGATATATACGCTTGGGGCAATCGTCATCGACTCTTTCGGGTGGTGAAAACCAACGTGTGAAGTTGGCTTATTTCTTGAGTAATGATACGCAGGGATCGACCATCTTCGTATTTGACGAACCGACAACCGGTTTGCATTTTCATGATATCAAAACATTGCTGAAGGCTTTTAATGCCTTGATTGATAAAGGACATACGGTGATAATTATCGAGCACAACATGGATGTGATAAAATGTGCCGATCATATTATCGATATGGGGCCTGAAGGTGGAGATAAAGGCGGGTTTGTGGTAGCTACCGGTACGCCGGCAGAGATCGCCGCTTGTGAAGCCTCTTATACAGGTCATTTCCTAAAAGAAAAACTTACCAGTAACGACCCAGTTCGAAACTGACACGGAATCCCGTTTCATACATCTTTCCTCCATGGAAAGCGGTAAAAACAGCTACGTTGAAAATATAATTCCCCAGGCCATATCCTAATTCTGTATAGGAGGGTTTGTCGGGTGAAAACAACTGGCTGGCATAAAGCCGCTCGGATAGTATGAAACGGGATATCCTTTTAAATAAATGGAGCAGGATAAAGGGTGATTCATACATGAGATGCAACTGTGCATATTGCGGCGACGCATAGTACCAACGGGTATCGAGCAGGTTGAAAACACCTCCGATATGATCTGTCCATGTGGCAGGATAATTGCTCCGCCGGAAATAGCGGTAATCTACGAAATACTCAGATTTCTGATTAAAGAAACTTCCGAATCCGGCACGGTAACTCAGGGAGCGAAGCTTTGAGAATTGAATATTCTGGTGAATATCGAATTCTATCTTATTGAACTTGCTGTTTGATCCCAGTATGCCGGCAATCCCACATGCATATTCGAGTGAAAGGGTAGGAGTCGGAGAGGGTAAATGTATTTTACGATGGCCAATCATCCGGTAATATTGTCGGGGTGTCCATGATAAGCGCATATAGGGCACGAAATCGGCATAATCATTTTTGATCAAAGGCTCCATATCGGAAGGGAGATCGGGCAATACTTCTTGGTCTATTCGCTGTTTTTTTACCGGTTTGTGCAGATTGTATGTGATACCTCCATAAAGCATTACGCCGTTTGTCAGTTCATACGAATTTTCCAGCTGGACGCTATAATCGCGGTAGTATTTTACATTGAGATGATCAAAGTTGTATTTGGTCGTGTCTAACGCCTTATTAACCTGGTCGATAAAAGAGGAGCTAAAGCCCTTGTTGCCATTGCGAAAGGATAATGATACTTTTCCGATTTTTGATGGTTGATATAACCAATCTGTATCGAACCTGTAAAAAAACTCTTTATGTTTAAAGCCAAAGCCCACTTCGGGGCGTATGGCAAAATACTGATCGTGCTTCATGTTTTTACGGAGTAATAGTCGCTGACGAATTACGATTCCGTTTGTTTTAGAATAGCCTATCATAGAGGGGTTTAATACTCCGGAATAATGCCATTTTAATTCATCTGAGCCAAAAGAAGAGGTGGAAATCAATATTTCAGAAACTTTCCGATAATCGATTTTCTGAACCGAATCGGGGTGTAATACCACTTGTTTGATTGAATCGGCTTCCTTTTTCTCTTGGTACATCTGTCTTTCCTGATGAGTCAGCATATATTTGCGCTTTGACTTCCAGTAATTGCTGTCTTGAATGAGTGCGATTTTATTGTTTGCAACTGTATAATAACGAGAGAGGTCTAATCGGCGTGATTTTTTTGTTTTGGGAGCATCTTCGTCAATTACCACTTTATGATATGAGAAAGTACAATGATAGTCAGTTACAGAGATATTATTTACGATATTATAGGTCAGGCGGATATTGGTTTCCATCGGTAGCATGAAATGTTCATAGCTTCGGCCAAATTCAGTATAAAGATTGAACTTAGCGATATCAAGATAACCTTCAGCTTCAATGGCGGCGATAAAGGGGGTTCCTTGGGTGATATACAAATAACCACTTATAACCTTCAGGTTTTTGCGGCGAGGCAGGAATCTGATTTTATAAAGATTTTCACCATTGCGTGTAATAAGGCTGTCGAGGCGGTATTCATAAATCCCTTTAGAGGAGGCTGCGCCCGGCATAATGTATTTATCGTCGAAAGAGGTTGCGTTGTAGATGTTCAGGTTGAGAAGTGGAGAAACATCAATCAGATTGCGGACAGGACGTCTGTCTGAACTCCTCATTGCGACAGGCGAGATTACAAAATGATTTGGGGCTTCGAAATGAATATCATTCAGTAATTCGAATACACATCCGTCTTCATTATGTTTAAAAGGAAAGGCCCAGGGCATCCAGTTGAACAAAAAATTCTTTTTTATAAGTTTGCTATTGCCTTTCAGGTAGGCTTCGCCATCGAACTTCCGGACATACCCGGAAAAAGAATCGGCATAACGCATTACTTGCAGCATGATCGAATCGCCCTGCTTATGCGCATAACTCGCAACTCCGGTTTCTTCAACCGGATTGGCAAGAACAGAAACGCATAGAAACAACATGTAGAAAATGCAGGATAAGCGCATGCCGGTAATAAAAATTAATGATATTCTAATTACTCGAAAATAAGCTAAAAATACCTATTAATAGGGAGATGAAATATGTTTTTCCCTAAAAAATGGGATTGATAGCTGTGTAAAATAACTGTTTCTTTGCAAAAAAGATCAGTAAATTTAGTTTTTAAAATAAAGAGATGAAAAAAGGTAAATATATATGGACTGCGCTGCATAAATGGACCGGTTTGGTATTTGGTGTATTATTAACATTGATTTGTGTAACGGGGGCAATACTCAGTTTCGAAAAAGAGTTGCTTCCCCTTACTATCCACTCACGATACTATAATACATCACCCGAAAATACTAAGCCGTTAAAACTGCAAGATCTAACCGAAAAAATAACACAGTCGGCACCCGGGCGGCAGGTGAAAAGTATAACTTTTCCTTCTGACCCCAAGCGTAATCTGGTAGCTTCTTTTGCGGATGATCCTCAGACGGAAGTGTATGTTGATCCGTATACCGGAGAGATAGTGGGCTCATTTACATATAAAGGGAGTTTCTTTTCGACGGTGCGCGAATTACATCGCTTTTTGTTGATCGGGAAACCCGGTCGTATTATAACCGGTACAACTTCTCTTTTTTTCGTATTTATATTGGTGTCGGGTATTTTTATTAATATTCCTGATACATTGCGAAAACTGGCATCTAATTTTCGCCTTAACTGGTCAGGAAATAGTTTTCGGAAAACTTTCAGGCTTCATGTTGTTTTGGGATGGTATGGTTTTGTATTTTTGCTGATCATGGCTCTTACGGGTCCCTTTTGGTCATTTACATGGTATAATGCGGGAGTCAGTGCGTTGTTAGGAGTGAAACAAACAACGAGTCAACGCAGTAAGACTCCTGACCAAACAGGAGTCAAAGAGTTGAATTCGGCCCTTTTCTCGCGCATGGAAGACAAAGTGATTGTTTTGAAAGCCGTTCAATCAGACTGGAAAGAATTGCGCCTGGCTTTTCCTGCTCCGGAGGATAAGTCTTTTACGATAGCCGTAATTCCACAGAAACAGATTCATGGTCGTCAGTCGGATACTTTCACCTACCGTTTGTCGGATGGTGATTTGCAAAAAGAGTCCGTATTTAAAACCAAACCTCTGCAGGAAACGTTCCGAATGTGGGTTTTTGCTCTCCATACCGGATCATGGGGAGGTTGGGCCGGAAAGTTGATTTATTGTATTTCCGCTTTGATCGGCGCGACGTTGCCGATAACCGGATATATCTTGTGGTGGAAAAAAAGACAAATTGCAAAAAGAAATTCAAAATGATACATTATTTCGATAAATGTCCTTTTAATCAGGCTGTAAAAATGGCTGATCTTATTCAGGAGGATTACCGTTATTTGCTGACGCTCGATCGGTTTCATTTGCCCTTAGGGTTCGGTAACCGTACTATCGGAGAGGTTTGTAAAGAGCGGGAAGCCGATCTTGATCTGTTCTTATTGGTGGTTAATACATTGGCCGATCCCTCTTATACGGAGTCATTTCCGGTAGATGCTATCCAAATACCGCGTTTGGTTGATTTTTTGAAGCGTACACATGCTTATTTTATCAACTACCGCCTTCCGCGTTTGCATGATATGTTGCGAGAGTTGGTAGAGGGTGCTGATGAGTTGCATAAATCACTTTTGCTTGAGTTTTTCGAAAAATATGAGCAGGAAGTGCGCCGCCATATGGACTTCGAGGATAAGAAGGTATATCCTTATGTAATTGAGCGTTATGAAGGGGTTTATCAGGGGAAATACAATATTGATTATTATGAAAAACATCATAATGATATTGAAAAGAAAATCAATGATCTGCGTAATATTATCTTGAAATATCTTCCACCACTTCCGGATGTAAACCGAATGAATGATTTGCTCTACGCCTTGTTTCAGGCTGAAGAGGATCTTAATCGCCATACGTTTATTGAAGAGCATTTGCTTTTTCCGGCAGTAAAGTATTATGAATCCAAACATTTGTCAAACCATGCATAATGAAGAGATCAGAATATGGGTAGCGAGTCCGTCATATCTTTTACGCAAATCGTTAGTCTTATTATTACGACAGAATGGTAAGAACTTCCGTATACAGGAAACCGGCGAACGCGTATTGCCTCAAGAGGTGATTATCCGGTTTGCGCCCGATATTCTTATTATAGATGGTGGCTTTTTTGCGGATTTTCAAACTCAGAGTGCACGGCATGCGCTCGGATTTCCGGCTCCTGATACCCGTATCTGCGGTTTACTCCGTACGGGGATTGATGAAGCGAAAGTTGCACTCTTCGATAAAGTTATTTTTGAATATGATTCGCCGGAAGAGATTTGGAAAAAAATAGATTCATTGCTTTTACAGCCTGAGCCGGAAGAAATTAAAAGTTCGTCGGAAGATTTGACCGAACGGGAAAAGGAAGTGCTTATCGAGTTAGTAAAAGGCTTTACCAATAAAGAGATTGGAGAAAATCTGAATCTGTCTGTTCATACGGTGATCTCTCATCGTAAAAATATTACCCGTAAACTCGATATTAAGAGTTCGTCCGGTTTGACTATTTATGCTATTATGAATCACTTAATCAGCATAGATGAAGTAAAGGAGCGTTAATATACTTCAACTGTATTCAACCAAATGTAAATCTCTTTGTTATAGTTGTGTCTTGGTTAATGAAAATACATTAACATTAATACAACGTGAAACAAAAGATTATAATAACCTTATTTTGCTTTTTGTCTGTTAACCTATCCCTTTTTGCGGATGATGATGATCAGCCGGTTTTTCTTCAGGTTGGAGATGACGCAATAAAGGCATCCATACAGACAAATTTTGAATCCTTCCAGGGTCCACTTTATTCAGATCCGGGATTACCGGCATTTACCTTAATATCGAGGAACAATAAAATTGCAGTGGGAATCGGCGGATATGTCCGGTTTACCACTTCTTTCGATTTCGGTGGTATCATGCCTAACCGTGATTTTATTCCCTTTCTTCTTCCTGTGCCGGTTTCATCGGCACAGCGTTCGCAATTCATAATGGACGCATCTACAAGCCGGGTATTTCTGCGATTTCTGGCTGATACAAAACTTGGATTGTTTCACTTTTTTGTGGAAACCGACTTTCGGGCCTCCCAAAACCGAAATCGGTTTACGGCTATTTATGCCAGCATGGGTGGTTGGCGGATTGGGCGTTATTGGAGTGTAATGGCCGATCTCGATTCTTATCCTCCTTCGGTCGATTTTCAGGGTCCCAACTCTTTTGCCGGTACTTCTACTTACCAAATCAGTTACCAAGGAAATTTTAATAAGCACTTTTCGTTTGGATTAGGGATTGAACTTCCCGATTATTCGATTGCCGATTCTTTAGATAATTATCGGCAGCCTCAACGTATCCCGACTATCCCCGGTTATCTACAGTATAATAATGAATTCGGACATATTCGGGTTGCATCGTTAGCTCGTCCTTTAATTTATAAAAATGGATTATCGGGGAGTACCGAGTATGCTATGACGTGGGGGGTAATCGGATCCGCATTTATTCAAACTTCCCGTAAAATGACATTCTATCTGCAATCCATGTATGGTTCCGGGATAGGTACTTATAACTTCGAACTCAATGGAGGCGGATGGGATCTTATTCCGGATGTTGCCCGTCCTGGTAAATTGCGTCCGGCCAAGTTTTGGGGCGGTTTCGCTGGAACGAAGTATAACTTTTCTGCTTTTTTTCAGGCATCCGCGATTTACAGCTGTTTACGTGTTTTAAAGAATGATCTGAGAGATCCGGATGTTTATAAAACAGGGCAATATGTGGTCACTACCGGTTATTTTAATCTTACTCCCCGCATGCAGTTGGCAATAGAGTATGACTTTGGATACCTTAGATTAAGAAATAATCAGCATGGTCGCTCAAATCGTCTGATCGGAATGATTCGTTATGATTTTTGATAATATAAGTTGACAGATATGAAACAAAGACATTGGTTATTATTGAGTTGTCTGATCAGTTTCTGTTGGTTGTATGCGTTACAGCCAATGTATGCGCAGAAAAAAAAAGATGATAGGGCTATGCTTTATTTTCTGGCAAAAGATACGGTCGATCGCGGGATAATCGGTTATTTCTACAGTTTGCAGGGGCCCGCTTACTCAGATCCGCTTGTGCCAAAGTTTATTATAGCAAGTCGTAACCGAAATTTGCTATTGGGTATCGGGGGGTATGTGCGATTGAGAGGATCGTATGATTTCAGAGGGGTTTGTGATTCAGAAGAATTTCATACTTATGATATTGGTGTGCCGAATGCCGGGAATCCGTCACAAGAGCTTCGGATGAATGCGGGCTCTTCACGATTGTTTATGCGTTTGATTGCCAATACATCGCGGATAGGACGATTGGTCGCTTACATAGAGGGTGACTTTTTGGGTCAAGATAGGGCTTTTCGATTGCGGCAGGCAAATATCTCATTTCTTGGTTTTACATTCGGACAGGCATTAAGTACATATGTAGATAGTAAATCGTATGCTCCGTCACTCGACCAGAACGGAGGTATTGTAGCGCTTAATCAGCGCAGTCCGTTAGTGAGGTATGAGCATTCGTTTAAAAATGGGATAGGAATAGCCGTTTCTGCCGAATTACCTCCTTTCTCTGGTACTTATCAAGAAGGTGTGACCGGAAGTGCTTCTGCTCAGGTGCCGGACTTCCCGTTTTATATCCAATATAGATGGAAAGAATGCGGAGTGAGACTTACCGGAATCGTACGAGACTTGCCTTATCATGATATTTTGCATAATTCATGGCATCGGGTATTTGGCGCAGGGGCTAAATTAAGTGGTAACTTCTGTTTTACCCCTTTCTTCCAAGGGGTAGGTTATGTTTCTTATGGAAAAGGAATATCCACCTATACACTTGATTTGTCAGGAGCCGGAATGGATATTCTGCCTGATTATGATCGTTCCGGTAAAATGTTTGCTCCACGTACAGCTGTGTATTATGGAGGTTTGCGCATTAATTTCTCGCGAAATGTGTATAGTGGTTTGAGTTATAGTTATCTACGGCTTTACACAAACTCTTCCTTTCGCTCAGCTCCCGATTTCGACGCATCTTCTTTTTATAAATACGCCCAATCTGCTACAGTGGCGCTTATTTGGGATTTTCTGCCGTCAGCTACCTGCGGAGTAGAATATCTTTGGGGGCAACGGGTCAATTATGATGGCTCGAAAGGCCATGCCAATCGTATTTATACCTCTATCCGTTATAATTTCTGACCCTTTTTGACTGCTAATTGAAGAAAGAGGGTAAACAAAAGTGTTTTAGGATATGTTTTATAAATAAGGAAGTCCGATTGCAGAGGGCACATAACATCATGAAATTAACAGCGTATAGTATTGTCGGATTCTGGATATGCATTTTATTTTATGCATGTACGGGAAAGACCAAAACAGAGGTTGCGGAAAGTGCCCGGGGGTTTATGGCTGCCTATAAAGAGCAGGATATTGCGCAAATGCGAATCTATTATCCCGATATTGATAATATCGATATTTTCTATGCATCTGATACTGCTTTTATAGAAGAAGTAATCCCGTTAAGTGATTCGGGTGATTATCAGGTTGATATAGTAAGCGTCTATATGACAGAGGATAATGGGCCGGAGATGCAGCATGTTACTTTGTTTATGACGAATACTGGTCAGAAACAACCTGCTTATCGTATTACCGATAGTTATGGTATTGCAAGTTGTAAAAGTTATCCCCATTATAAATTCGCCGTCCAAACAGGATGTCTTGTTCCGGATAGTGACCTTACAGATCAGCAGGCAATTTATCGTTTGAGGGTTGCAAAAGACCTCTTATTCTATTTTTCAAAATTAATGTATCAAGACTTAGAACAGAATATCCGTGTTACGCATACGCGCATTTTGGAACAGGGTAAACTTAATGCCCATGGATCGGCATTAGTGGAAAATAGTTCGGATTACACATTGCCAGACTTAAAATATATAATCGTTTATTATGATGATAACGACCGTAAGGTTGGTGAGCAATCGGGGTGGGTAACGCAGGCGCCGTTTGAATCGGGAAAAACAGTTTCATTTGAGTTCTTTACTACTTTTGATGAGGCTGCTGCTACTGCCGACTTCCGGCTTGATTTTGATCTGGATTTGATCATGCAATTCGTAATGGAAGACGATGTTTATACCGGACGTGAATATGATGAATTTGTTTCGAAAAAACTGATTGATATTTAAAAAGCTGTAAACTCAAACATGTTTTAGATAGTCTTAAATAAAAAAAGAGCTTCCGTATAACACGAAAGCTCTTTTTTCTGTGAAAATTGCCATTAAGTGAAGTAAATTATTTTTTGAAGTAGCGGTTGAACAAGCCTTCAAAACCTTGTCCGTGGCGTGCTTCGTCTTTAGCCATTTCGTGAACTGTATCGTGGATAGCATCCAAACCTAGTTCTTTTGCACGGCGAGCGATACGCATTTTGTCTGCGTTAGCACCGGCTTCAGCGTTCATACGTTTTTCCAGGTTAGTTTTAGTATCCCATACTACATCACCCAAAAGTTCTGCAAATTTAGCTGCGTGTTCAGCTTCTTCCCATGCGTAACGTTTGTAAGCTTCTGCAACTTCAGGATATCCTTCGCGGTCAGCCTGACGTGACATAGCAAGATACATACCAACTTCTGTACATTCACCCATAAAGTGTGCGTTCAAGTCAGCGATCATTTCTTCGTCACAACCTTTTGCTACACCAATTTCATGTTCTGTAACGAACTGAACTGCTTCTGACTCAACCAATTCTTTGAATTTAGAAGCCGGAACGTTACATTGTGGACATTTTTCTGGTGCGTGCTCTCCTTCGTGAACGAATCCGCAAACGGTGCAAATAAATTTCTTAGTCATAATGTGAGTGTTTTAATGAGTTTATTATATTTTCGTGTTTAATCCTTAATTATTCTGTTGACAATTTTTGCAGAATCCTTTATAATACAGATGAACTTCATCTATTGTCAACTCCCCGATGCCATCAATGAAAATTTTATCGTTCTGATCAAGCGGAATGTCATATATGCAACCGCAGTTTTTACATCTGAAGTGAGCATGTGGGCTCATATCTCCATCAAATCGAGCATTTTTTTCATCGATTCCGATTGTTTTTACCGCACCATGTTCTGTTAAGAGTTTCAATGTATTGTAAACGGTAGTCTTCGATAGGGTCGGGATCTCTATATACAAATCATTGAATATCATGTCAGCAGTAGGATGGGTCCGGTTTTCCATCAGATACTTCATAATTGCCATTCGTTGTATAGAAGGTTTTACGCCGTGATCCACTAAATGTTGCTTTACTCTATCCATGTTTTTGTTATTATGTTGTAATCATTACAAATTTGATTACGATGCAAAGATATTGACATTTCAACTATCTCCAAATATTTTGCAGGAAAAAAATAAAAAAAGTGGATTTTTTATCTTTTGTTTTTTCTGTATTTAAGAAAAGTGTTTGTTGTCAATAGCTTCTTTTATTTAAAGAATAGTTTAATTAATCGGTATTTAGTAGAGAACATCTCAAATAATAGAGTAGTCATAATGATTTAGGTAGTTTAGAACGGGAAATTGTCCAAAAATAAGAGCGGCTAAACCGAATCACATGAAGATACCATCGAGAATATTTATATTTGGTGATATAAAACGTTCTCAATTACTATTATGAAGTGCATATTGCAGTCAATACATCAGATATCTCCTGTAAGCGACGAGGTTCTTTCTGTTTTTGCAGCCCGCCTGCGCCCTTTAAAAGTGGCGAAACGGACAATTCTTATCAGTCCACAGAAGAAAGATAATAACATCTATTTTATTGAAAAAGGGATTTCGCGGTCGTATACCATTAGAGAGGGGAGGGAGATGACCTCATGGTTTAGTAAGGAAGGGGAAGTGACTTTTTCTACAAATAGTTTTTATGGAAAGATGGCGGGATATGAAAACGAGCAGGTACAGGTTTTAGAGGACTCTCTGTTTTATTATATGCCTATCTGTGAATTAGAAGGGCTTTGTCAGACCCACATCGAAATAGCCAATTGGTTGCGTATACTGCATCAAAAAGCGTTCGTTGAAATTGAGCGAAGATTAATCTTTCGGTTATATCATTCTGCCGAAGATCGGTATCGGGAGTTTGCATACCGGCATCCGGATCTGTTTCAACGGGTGAATCTTGGGCATATCGCCTCTTATCTCGGAATATCTCATGTAACACTGTGTGCTTTGCGCAAGCAAGAGTTACGTTCTTTAAGTAGTTAAAATAAATCAGGTAGTCTTCTTTGTATTTTTGGCAGAAATGAAAAATCACAAATTATGCTACAAAAATCTTTTGCTTCATCAAACACCCGTATTGTTTGGGTAGATTTGCTTCGCTTCATTGCCATTTTTATGGTGATATGTATTCATTGTTCCGATCCTTTCAATGTGTCTCCGGAAGCACGCTCTAATCCTGATTATAATCTATGGGGATCGCTGTATGGTTCGTTTTTGCGGCCATGTGTTCCTCTGTTCGTGATGATTACCGGGCTTCTGCTGTTGCCGGTAAAGCTCAGTATGGGTGAGTTTTACAAAAAACGAATGATGAGGATTGCGGTACCATTTCTGATATGGTCGGTTCTTTATAACTTATTTCCTTGGATAACGGGGTTGCTGGGATTGTCGCCCGCAATTATTTCAGACGTTTTTGCATATGCTTCTCCGGATGCATCGCAATCATTTGGCGATACATTCCGGAATATATTATTGATCCCTTTTAAATTTAATGTATATACTGTTCCGATGTGGTATATTTATATGCTGATCGGCTTATATCTTTATATGCCATTTTTTACCGGCTGGGTGAAAACGGCTACAATAAAGCAAAAGAAGCTATTTCTGGGAGTATGGGGTATAACATTGTTTTTGCCTTATGCCTACCAATTCTTTTCAGCCGAACTTTTCGGCTTAAGTCCGTGGAATACATTCGGGACATTCTACTACTTTGCCGGTTTTAACGGTTATCTGTTACTGGGCTATTTCTTGACAAATGATGTAAAAGAGTGGACATTATCAAAGAAACTACTCATTGCGTTGCCTATGTTCGCAATCGGATACGCTGGTACTTACATAGGATTTCGATCGATGACAGCCATTCCTACCTGTACGGAACATGAAATGGAGTTGTTTTTCCTATATTGTTCACCCAACGTAGCATTAATGACGATTGCCGTATTTATGCTTGTCCGAAACATCCAAATTCACTCACCATTGCTGGTGAAAGTTTTCGGAAATATCACGACGTGCGGATTAGGAATTTATCTTGTTCATTATTATGTCGTAGGTTTAGGCTATGCAATAGCCGACATACTCTCTATTCCGATAGCAATAAAGATACCGGTAACCGCGGTATTCGTTTTTGTAATATCATGGGCTTTCGTAGCTTTATTCTTCAGATTTATACCCAAAGCTGCAAAATGGATATTCGGTTAGAGAGCCTGTATTTTGTTTTACTGTACCGTTTGTTGTTTTACTATTGAATTTATAATACATTTGTATTGAAAACTACCGATATCGGGCGAAGCTTATTCGCCCGATATCATTTTCGGTAGTAATAATGTGTTTTGAAAGTTGTAATTCATAACAATTACTTTATGATTAAAATTACCTTTCCTGACGGTTCAGTCAGAGAGTATGCAAAAGGAACTACACCTTTGCAAATTGCAGAGAGCATCAGCTCTCGTCTTGCGCAAGATGTGCTTGCAGCAAGTGTAAACGACGCAGAATGGGACCTTACACGTCCTGTAAATGAAGATGCGGCCGTTAAGTTATTTAAATGGGACGATGCTGAAGGCAAACACGCATTCTGGCATTCATCGGCTCACCTGTTGGCTGAGGCGTTGCAGGAGTTGTATCCTGGTATGCAGTTCGGTATCGGTCCGGCTATTGAAAATGGTTTTTACTACGATGTTGATCCGGGTGAGGCTGTAATTAAAGAATCAGACCTTCCGACCATCGAAAAGAAAATGATGGAACTGGCTGCTCGTAAAGAGGCACTTGTACGCCAAGAGATCAGTAAAGAAGACGCATTGAAACTGTTTGGCGATCGTGGCGAAACATACAAATGCGAGTTGATCAGCGAGTTGGAAGATGGTACCATCACAACATATACGCAGGGTGCATTTACCGACCTTTGCCGTGGGCCGCATATCCCGACAACAGCGCCGATCAAGGCGATTAAGTTGCTGTCGGTAGCAGGTGCTTATTGGCGTGGTGATGAGAAACGCAAACAGCTTTCTCGTATCTACGGTATCTCTTTCCCTAAGAAAAAACAGTTGGATGAGCATCTTGCTCTATTGGAGGAAGCAAAAAAACGCGACCACCGTAAATTGGGTAAAGAGCTCGAATTGTTTATGTTCTCACAGAATGTAGGTCAAGGATTGCCATTGTGGTTGCCTCGTGGGGCTGCTTTGCGCGACCGATTGGAACAATTCTTGCGTAAAATTCAGAAACGTTACGGATACCAGCAGGTAATTACACCGCATATCGGTAACAAAATGTTGTATGTAACTTCAGGTCACTACGCAAAATATGGTAAAGATTCATTCCAACCTATCCATACACCGGAAGAGGGGGAAGAGTATCTGTTGAAACCGATGAACTGCCCTCACCACTGTGAGATTTTCAAGGCATTCCCTCGTTCTTACAAAGACCTGCCATTGCGTTTTGCTGAGTTCGGAACTGTATACCGTTATGAACAATCGGGTGAACTTCATGGTTTAACTCGTGTACGTAGCTTTACACAGGATGACGCACACTTGTTCGTTCGTCCGGATCAGCTGAAAGAAGAGTTCCTGAAAGTAATGGATATTATCGCTATTATTTTTAAAGCGTTGAAATTCGACAACTTCGAAGCTCAGATCTCATTGCGCGATCCGAACAATACCGAAAAATATATCGGGTCGGACGAAAATTGGGAAAAAGCGGAACGTGCGATTGTAGAAGCTTGCCAGGAAAAAGGCTTAAATGCAAAAGTTGAATATGGTGAAGCTGCATTCTACGGTCCGAAACTTGACTTTATGGTACGTGACGCTATCGGCCGTCGTTGGCAGCTGGGTACAATCCAGGTTGACTACAACTTGCCTGAGCGATTCGAACTAGAATATACAGGGTCTGATAATCAGAAACACCGTCCGATTATGATTCACCGTGCACCATTCGGTTCGATGGAGCGTTTCGTAGCAGTATTAATTGAACATACAGGTGGTAAATTCCCATTGTGGCTTACACCAGACCAAGTAGTTGTATTGCCTATTTCAGAACGATTCAATGATTATGCACATGAAGTGGCTGCCGAACTGGCATCTAACGACATTCGTGCTATCGTGGATGACCGAAATGAGAAAATCGGAAGAAAGATTCGTGATAACGAATTGAAAAGAATCCCATATTTACTTATTGTAGGTGAAAAAGAGCAAGAAAACCGTGAGGTTTCAGTAAGAAAACAGGGCGAAGGTGATTTGGGTGTCAAAAAAATCACTACTTTTGCATCTGATTTGGTTCAAGAGGTTGAACAAATGATAAACAATTCAGTAATTTAAATGGAAAAAAAACCGATGGGGGGAGGTCCAAGAAGATACGGACCTCAAAAAAGAGAAGATAAAGCTTTACACCGAATTAACGATCGTATTCGTGGCGTTGATGAAGTGCGTGTAGTTGGAGAAAATGTCGAGCCCGGCGTTTACTCTTTGAGAACTGCGATGCACATGGCGGATGAACAAGGCCTTGATTTGGTAGAGATTTCTCCAACAGCGGTACCACCAGTTTGCAGAATCACAGATTATCAGAAGTTCCTTTACCAACAGAAAAAGAAACAGAAAGAAATCAAAGCGAAAGCTTCTAAAGTGGTTCTGAAAGAGATCCGTTTCGGACCTCAGACAGATGATCATGATTACGCTTTCAAATTGAAACATGCAAAGAGCTTCCTCGAAGAGGGGTGCAAAGTAAAAGCATATGTTTTCTTCAAAGGCCGTTCGATCCTGTTCAAAGAGCAAGGAGAGGTGTTGTTGCTTCGTTTTGCTAATGATCTGGAGGATCTGTGTAAAGTAGAACAACTTCCGCAGCTTGAAGGTAAACGTATGATTATTATGTTAGCTCCTAAGAAAAAGGAAGTAAAATAAATCAGAACGAACTCAGAAGAGGGGAGTAGGATCCCGGTATTTTGAAAAGAAATAATATAAGGGGCGAAGCGCTTTCGTCCCTTGTATATGAAACTCAAAATAGACGGTGATGATTCTTTAATTCTTTGTTTATTATAAATTCTATAAAATTTTTTTTACGATGCCTAAAATGAAGACTAATTCCGGTGCTAAAAAAAGATTCGTTCTTACCGGATCAGGAAAGATCAAA
>JAVVPN010000004.1:0-517 GCA_036655755.1 Bacteroidales bacterium
GAACATATTCTATCTTTGTACCTTAAAATAACCTGGTATGAAAAAAAAGAAAATAGCTGAGCCTGATCATGATTTTGTATTGGAATATCTTTCGGGCGACTGCTTGAAAGGACAGTTTTTCTTTTCTTCGGAACTTTCTATTATTAAATGTACGGCGGGCAGTGCTACCATTTCTATTAATTCGCGTAATCATGAGTTTGCGGCGAAAATGAATTTTTTGCTTGTAGAAGCTACCTTACTGAGTATAGTAACCTGCAGTGATGATTTTCAGATCATAATGTGCCGTTTCTCATTGCAGTTTATGAATGAAATTTATCCTACTCTCGATAATAAAATATTTGAGGTTTTACCATATAGTGCTCCGGATTTATATAATGAAGACGAATTGGAAGTGACAAATCTGGCTTTTAGGCAGATTTGTCTGCTTGACCGGAGAAAAGATCATCCTTACCATCATAAACTTGTAGTAAATCTTGTGGTAAATTATATATTAGAGATCTATGGTATGACCCGGCAC
>JAVVPN010000004.1:527-4414 GCA_036655755.1 Bacteroidales bacterium
CTGCTTCCGGTTACAGACATTATATTATTGATTCTTTTTTTGCATTATGTGCAGTGAATCATTCTCAATATCGTAATATTGAATATTATGCTGGAAAGTTAAATATCTCCAGCCGTTATCTTTATAAAATTACGAAAGAGTTGGTTCAGTCTACCCCCAAACAGATTATTGATTATTACGTTTCCGGCTCTGCAAAAAAATGGTTGCTTACTACCATATTAACCAATCAGCAGATAGCCGATAAGCTCAACTTTCCTGATCAGGCAACTTTTGGACAGTTTTTTAAACGCAATGTAGGTATGTCTCCTTCTGAGTTCCGCAATAAATACAGGTAAAATAATGATTTTTATTATCTCTTTTGAGTATAAAAGCTGTAGAGATAGTATAAATAATTATTCTTTTTTGTAGGTTTTGCGGAACAGGCATCCCAATAGCGGCTAAATTTTATTATCTTTGAGAATTATATCAATTTGGACGCAAACAATGAGTGAAATTATGAACTGCTCCGATAGCAATATCAAAGAGCTCCTGTTGGAAGCAATTGCAAAAGTAAAGAATAACGGCATGGTTTCGTTATCGGATTTATACATTGGGGTCAGTTTTGACGACTTATCTTTGTCTGTTTATGATGATGACGAAGGTTTATTGGCTCAGAAAAACATGGATGACTGGGCGATTTTAAAGGAAGATCCTGAATCATTTGACGACAAGGTAGCCAATGTATTAAAAAAAGTGCTTCATGATAAAGAAGTTTCGAATGCGTTAGAATCCCTCGATGTTATTCGTCCCTTTTCGGTGATTCTGGTAAATGATGAATTCGAACAAAAAGAAGAGTTGTTTCTTTTGGATGATCAGAATATCGTGTTGGAAGATGAATTCCTGAAAAATATAGATAAGGAACTGGATGAGTTTCTTGAAAAACTTTTGGCTGACGTTTAATTCGTCATCTCAGAAAAACGAACTGTCCCCGAAGAGTCTTTTGTGATTCTTCGGGGACAGTTCGTTTTATTTCTTGCGTATTTGTTTTAGCCGGATGCAGCTAATTCCTTTTTGTGTGGCTATTTGCTCGATTTTGTTTTTGATGCGGCGGATGTCGCGAAACCGTAATATACCCATGTTTACGCTTACATCCTGGTTTTGCGTGAGTACTCTTATTCCGCTTGGGGATAGAATGATTCTATGAATTTCATTCCATTTAAATGTTGTGGCGCTCCGGTTGTAGTTACTCTTGAAAATGAGCTGGTCATCATCAATATTAATATAGTGATGAAGCCTGTTAAACATGCTTGCTAGTACCACGCCACCCATACCTGCATAAATGGCAATTGCACAAATTACGAGTGGATGCAAACGCTGAAAAACAGCCCCGATCAGAGCAATTGATCCGATCAGCACATGAATACTGCCCAGTAAGAGGTAAGTTGCTTTTTTACCCCGACTCATTGAATAATCTATATCGAGTTTTTCCATTTGGTATAAACGAATGAAGCGCTATGCTTTAATAACATAGCGCTTTCAATCTTGTTTAATCGGGATGGAATTATTTTTCTTTTGAATAGTTATAGATTATTTTACCATCGCCGTTTATCATGAAGAAATTTAGTTTATCATCTTCCATCGATACGAGCATAAAGCCTGCATCGCTGCTGCAAAATTGTGTCCCTTCTACTTTTTTTACATCGCGGGCTAATGAACCGGAGCTGTTTACAAAATACTCTACTTTGCCCGCTTCCGGGCGGATATGCTGGAATGAATGGATATGACCGCACAGATAAGCATCTACATTGTATTTGTCAAGCAACGGTTTTACACGTTTCTGCATGTCAAGGCGTTCCTTGTCGCTTTTTTTCGTATCGGCGAATACCGGATGATGTCCCATCACGATTTTCCATTTGGCATCCGAGTTTTTAAGCGTGTTTTCAATCCATGCCAACTGTTCTGCTATGCTTTGTTTTGATGCGTCCGGATAGGTGTCGCTCTCTTTGTGATATTTGTCAATCAGTGGCGCGGTATCGATGAATACCAAAAGGGCCGATTGGTTTTCGCCGGCTTCTACCGTACGGGCATAATAGCGCGAAGGCATGTTCCAGCGGCGGCTCACATTCGTATAGTCGATAACGGCCTGCGTGTTGCCGCGGTATTCATGATTGCCCAATACGGCAAACCAGTCGATCATCAGTTCGGGATGGGTGTAGATCCATTCGTAATTGGTTTCCCAAAGAGGGTCCTGAGTGCTTGCCACTCCGTCGAAATGATGGGTGTCGCCCAAGGCTGCCACAAATTCGATATCAACTTTCGTAGCCATTTCACCCAATAGTTCTGCGATTGGTTTCTGTTGATAATAACCGTTGCGCCCCAAATCGTTTACCACGTAAAAATTCTGGCTTTCTTCCGTTACCTCAGGTATTTCAAATTTCGTTGCGGTCTGGGCCGGTGTTGTGGTTTCTTTTTGAGCCTGGCAGTTGGCCGATGTGCATGATGTAAACAAAAATGTGGTAGCACATAGGGCAAACAGGGAAGTATAAAAATATTTCTTCATATATGAGTTGTGAAAATTCTTTGAGAGATTAGTTGCCATAAGCGCCAAAGAAGGCAGCCGGACGTGGTGAGTTGAATTTGTTTTCGATGATACCATCAAGACCCTCCATCACGATTGGTGTATCCATAAAATGTGATTTGAAAGTAGTGTTGCCTCCTGTCAGTGCCGGTGAGTTTGCGCTTAGCGCGAACGACCAATCATTGCTGAATGCTACCGGAGCCTCATCCGTATTACCGCTGGCATTGATGTTGATATTGGCCTGTTGCGTGAAGTTTTTAAACAGCGGATTCTTGTCACCGGCAGAAGCACTCATGATGTCGTTCGCTCCGTTCAGAATGCCATCTTGCTCTTTGGCCTGCATCTGGTCGACACCGGTCTGGGTAGAAGCGAAATAATAGTTGGGCGTAATGACAGACGCGTTGGCCATCGGTACTTCCGTACTCTGCTTTAATCCCCAGCGACAATCAGCGATCAGGTTATTGTAAAGCTCGGCGATAATGGTTTGTTCGAGCCAGATTGAGCCACCTTTCACTTTCGGACGACGCCATCCTGTATTGAGTATCGTGTTGTTGTAGCAGAAGATATGGCTTTGGGTAACTTCGAATCCGGCGTTCGATAATTTGAATGCGTTTGTATTGGCATCATAAATCATGTTGTAGGCGATATCGGCCTTACATTCTGATTTATAGTTGATCGCTTCGCCACCATCGTATCCGTTTGTAATGAAACGGCTGTTTGATACGATCGACTTACCGCCGGTAATGTAGATGTGGTCTTCTGCATTGTTGCGGAAAGTAGAGTTGGTGATTACGAATGATCCGTTTCTGTTGCAGAAATGGAATGCCGGTACCCCTTCGCCGGTTTCGGTTTTGAATAATTCATATCGGATGGATAGTGAATTGTCGGTAGTGATGGCGCCCCCGTATTCGATGGTGGTATGGTTCATATATACCTCTTTCGAATCGAATCCACAGATAATACCGCCCCAGTTGCGAGAGAAGCGGTCGCTTTTAGATGCTTCATCAACAGTGAAAAGGATCGGCTTCTCTGCAGTTCCCATGCAATACATATTGCCCAGCACGATAATTTCAGGTTTTACATCTACGTTTGAAGCGATGATGGTGGCACCTTCTTCGATATAAAGCGATTTACCGGCTTCTACCAGGAAGTGATCTTTGAGAATTACGGTAGTGTCTTTTTTCCACACGATTGATCCGTTCGGATATATGCCTTCGGTTGGCTGATTCGGGTTCGTGCCTGAGTCGATGCCGTCGTTGCTATTCTCTTTGTCGCATGAAGCGAACAGGGCGAATGCAGGTAATAAAAGAAGACTTTTGAAGTAAAAGCT